>DATBAA010000913.1:0-3015 GCA_036271755.1 Myxococcales bacterium
TCAAGAGCGCGCGCGGCGATCGGGCCGCCAATCTGGAGAAGAACCTGACGCTCTTCCCGCGCCTGCGCGAGCGCGCCTCGCAGCTGGGCGGGACGCTGTCGGGCGGCGAGCAGCAGATGCTGGCCATCGCCCGCGGCCTGATGGCGAAGCCGCGCTTGCTCATCCTGGACGAGCCGTCGCTGGGCCTGGCGCCGCTCTTCGTGCAGACCATCTTCGACACCATCGCCGCCATTCATGCCCAGGGGGTCTCGGTGCTCCTGGTGGAGCAGAACGTCTATCAATCGCTGCGGGTGGCGCATCGCGGGTATGTGCTGGAGACGGGCAAGATCACGCTGCAAGGCACCGGCCCAGAGCTGCTGGCGAGCGACGCGGTGAAGGCCGCCTTCCTGGGCTTATGAAGATCTATTCGACTCAGGAGACCGCGCAGGCGCTGGAGCCGGAGGCGCTGCTGCAGGCGCTGGCGAAGGCCTTCGTCGATGTCAGCGCGGGGAAGGCGTCGGTGCCGCCGCGCATCGCCGCCGCCGCGCCCGAGGGTCTGCTCGGCGCGATGGTCGCCTACGTGCCTTCGCTGAACGTGCTGGCGGCCAAGATGGTCTCGGTCTTTCCGCACAACCAGACGCTGCCGACGCACCAGGCGGTGGTGATGGCGTTCGATCCCAAGACGGGCGCGCCGCTGGCAGTGATGGACGGAACGGAGATCACCGCGCAGCGGACCGCGGCTGCGTCCGCGCTGGCCGCTCGATTGCTGGCGCGGGAAGATTCGGAGGTGCTGTCGATCGTCGGCACCAGCGTGCAGGCGTGGTGGCACGCGGTCCACGTCGGGCGGGTGCGGAAGTTTCGCGAGGTGCTCATCGCCGGCCGGGACCTCGCGAAGGCCCGGACGTTGGCCGCTCGGGTCCCGAATGCGCGGGCTGTCTCCATCGATGAAGCGGTGAGCAAGGCGGACGTGCTCTGCGCGACGACGCACGCGCAGACGCCGGTGATCTTCGCCGGGCAGGTGAAGCCGGGCACTCACTTGAGCTCGGTCGGGTTCAGCAAGGACGGCGGCGAAATGGAATCGAAGCTCTTCGACGCGGCGCTCATCGCCATCGAGGCGCGCAGCTCCAGCTTCGGCAAGCCGCCGGCGGGCGCGCCCGAATTGGCCGGCCGGGATCCGGCGCAGGCGGTCGAGCTGGGCGAGCTGCTCTCGGGCGCGCGCCAGGGCCGGACTTCGGCCGATCAGCTCACTTTGTACAAATCGGTCGGAATCGCGGCGGAAGACGCCGCTGCCGCATCGCTGGTGTTGGGGAGGTCTGCATGAAGCTCGCCGGAAAGGTGTGCGTGGTGACGGGCGGGGCCAATGGCATTGGCCAGGCGCTCTCTCTGAAGTTCGCGGTCGAGGGAGCCATCGTCATCGTCGCCGACCGCGACGCCGCGAAGGCCGCGGAGGTAGCCGCGCTCGCCAAGGCAGAATCCGCGGCATGCGACGTCTCCAAAGAGAGTGAGATCGCGGCGCTGGTGCAGTCGACTTTGCAAAAGCACGGCCGCATCGACTTGTTTGCCTCCAACGCCGGCATCGCCACCTCCGGCGGCGCCGAAGACTCGAACGCAGACTGGCAGCGCAGCTGGGACGTGAACTTGATGGCCCACGTCTGGGCGGCGCGCCACGTGCTGCCGTCGATGATCGCGCGCAAGGAAGGCTACCTGCTCAACACGGCCAGCGCCGCCGGACTCCTCACCAGCCTGGGCGCTGCCGCCTATGCGGCGACGAAGCACGCCGCGGTGGCCTTCGCCGAATGGCTCTCGATGACCCACCACGACCAGGGCATTCGCGTCTCCTGCCTCTGCCCGCAGGGCGTGCAGACCAACATGCTGGCCGAGGCAGTGAAGAACAACCTGGGCAAGGCCATTCTCGCGGCGGGCGCGGTGCTCACGCCCGAGCAGGTGGCAGACATCGTCGTGCAGGGCCTCGCCGACGAGCGCTTCCTCATCCTGCCGCACCCCGAAGTGGCGAAGTACCTGCAACACCGCGCGCTCGATCACGAGCGCTGGCTCGCCGGCATGCGCAAGGTGCAGAAGCAGATGTCCTAGCGCTCAACGCTGGTCGCGGTACCTGGCCGAGTTGCGCAGCCGCTCCAGCAGGCGGCTTGGCGCCCGCAGCCATCCGCTCCGCGGCAGCCACCCCGACGGTCTGGCCAGTACCCCGGCATTCTCTTCGGCCTCCGACGAGAACGCGTCCGCCGTCACCACCCGCCCGTAATGGCGCGCGGCATTCTCCAGCACATACCGGATCGCGTTCACCAACACCGCCGGTGAACGCAACAAGCGCGAGTGAAAGTGATCCGCGAAGACGCGGCCCCGACGCCCGAGCGCGGCGTTGAGCGCCTGCGCCAACCTCACGCACAACCCCTGCATCCCGCGCGACAAAGCCCTGCTGTCATCCGCCTCGACGATGAGGTGCAAGTGATTGCTCAGCACGCTGAACTCGATCAGCCGCAGGCCCTGATTCTGCCGCGCCTTGGCGAAGCAACGGCGGATGATTGCGAACTTCCTCGAGCTGCGAAGGCTGGGAATGTCGTTCGCGATCCGCAGCGTCACATGCGCCGGCGTGATCTTGTCGAACGCCGGCCTCTTGAGATGGCTGACCATCGCGGTCTTCCCGTTCGTCGGCCTCCCAGCACTTTTACGCCGGCCGCCGCGCGACCGGTGCAGGGGCTCCCGCCGCCCCTGCAACGACCCCGCGCGCTCCCCCAAGCCAATACCAGCGACTCTCGTCTGTCCGCCTGGCGGGTTCCCCTGAAAAGAAAGAACCACAAAGCGCGACCTCAGCGCCCGCCCCATACAACGCCAGGGCGAGACAGCTCGCGCCCGCCAATGACGCGCCCCAACGCCGCGCCCGCGCGCGAACGCGATCTACAACCTCACGCCGGTGAATCCCTCGCTGATCGTCCAGAGCCTCTCCGCGAGCGCCGGATCGATCGCCCACGGCCGCACGCCGGTGCCGCCCGGATCGTCCGCGGGCACGGCCTTCGCGAC
>DATBAA010000914.1:0-5821 GCA_036271755.1 Myxococcales bacterium
CTTCTCCCGCGGCGTGCTAGAAGTCCGCGCGCTCGCGCAGCCCAGCGCGGAGGAGAGACCCAGCGCGGCGACCAGGCGGAATGAGCGCACCATTCAATGCTGGCAAAGCTTGGGGGGTAAACGCAAGGCTCCTGGCCTGCGTCTGTATCGTCCTGGCCGCGCGGCTCTTCTGGTTCATCCACCGCTACGCGGTCAACATGATGTTCTGGGACCAGTGGGGCCTCTGGGACGGCATGTTCAGCGGAGCGGGAGCATGGCGGCTCTTCAACTGGCAGCTCGGACCGCACCGCGAAGGCCTGGGCTACCTGGTCATCAAACTGACCGCGATCGCCTCCGATTGGGATACCAAGACCGAGGCCTACGTCATCGGCGTGCTCTTCCTGCTGAGCACCGCGCTGGCGCTGGCGATCAAGTGGCGATTGACCCGGCGCTGGTCGATCTTCGACGTCTGCATTCCCCTCATCATCCTCACCCTCGGCAACGTGGAGGCCTACGCCGGCACCACCAACCCCGCGCACGGGCCGGTGCCGCTGCTGCTCATCCTCGCCATCGTGCTGGGCCGGCTTCTGCCCCTGGGCTTCGCGCGGGCCGCGTTGACGCTGGTGCTGCAGTTCTTCGTCGTCTTCAGCGGATTCGGGCTGCTCTTCGGCCCGGTGGGCTGCGCGCTCTTCCTGCTCGATCTCGCCGCGGCCATCCGCGAGCGCAAGCAGATCGTGCCGCAGGCGCTGGCCCTGGCCGGCTCCATCTTCGTGCTGGCGCTCTTCTTCCACGGCTACGTCTTCGAAGCGTCGGTGGACTGCTTCGTCTTTCCCGATCCGCATCCGCTTCGCTATGTCCAATTCGCCGCCGGCATGATCTTGCGCGCGCTGCAGCTGCATGATCTTCCCAAGCTTCGCTCGCTCGCCGCCGTAGGGCTGGTGGCTGTTGGAGTCTGGCTCCTGGCCTGGAGCGGATGGGGGACGGTCAAGTCGCTGGCCCGCTCGCCGGTGCACGGCACGGTCTTCGCGCTCACCGCCTTCAGCTGGCTCTTCATCGCCACCACCGCCGTCGGGCGCGTCTGCAACGGCGAGGGCGCGGCCTACGGCTCCCGCTACGTGAGCTATACGCTGCTCATGCTCCTCGCCGGCTATCTCGCCGCCCAGGGAGCCGCCGTGAGCGAAACCACCAGGACCGCGTTGCTCGCGCTCTGCCTGCTCCTCTTCGCCGTCAAAGAGGTCCGGACCAGGCGATCGATGGGCGAGGCGCAGTGGTATCGGGACCGCAAGCAACATTGGAAGGATTGCTATCTGCGCACGCTGGACGTGAAGACCTGCGACCGGCAAGGCATGCCCGTCGTTCCCGACGAGACGGGCCTGCTGATCGCGCCCAAGCTGCGGTATCTGCGCGAGCACCACCTCAACCTCTTCAAGCGAGGCGAATGATGCGCCAGGTGTGGGTGACGAAGCGGGGCGGACCCGAGGTGCTGCAGGTCCGCGAATCTCCCGATCCGCAGCCCAAGCCGGGCGAGGTGCGAATCAAGGTCCGCGCCGCCGGAGTCAACTTCGCCGACGTGATGGCACGGCTGGGACTCTATCCCGACGCGCCAAAGCTGCCGGCCGTGTTCGGCTACGAAGTCGCGGGCGAGATCGATCTGCCGGACGAGCGCAAGGGAGAGCGCGTGGTGGCCATGACCCGCTTCGGCGGCCAGAGCGAGCTGGTCTGCGTTCCGCAAGAGATGGTCTTTCCCCTGCCGGCCGGACTCTCCTTCGCCGAGGCGGCGTCCATTCCGGTGGTGTGGCTGACCGCCTGGCACATGCTGGTCGAGCTTGCGAACCTCAAGGCCGGACAAACGGTCCTCATCCACGCGGCCGCCGGTGGCGTGGGAACCGCGGCGCTGCAGATTTGCAAAAGATTCAAGGCTCGTAGCATCGGCACGGCGTCGGCCGCCAAGCACCAGCGGCTCCTTTCAATGGGTCTGAATCAAGCCATCGACTACCGCACCGAGGATTTCGAAGCGCGGGTCATGGAGCTGACCAAAGGCCGCGGCGTGGACGTTGTGTTAGATGCGACCGGCCAGTTCAAGAAGAGCTACCGCTGCCTCGCGCCGATGGGGAAGCTGATGATGTTCGGCGCCAGCAGCACGGTCGCGGGCGACAAGCGCAGCCTCTGGACCGCCGCGCGCGCGGCCTCGAAGATGCCCTTCTTCCACCCCTTGAAGATGATGCCCGGCAACAGCGGCATCTTCGGCATCAACATGGGCCGCCTCTGGGGCGAGGCAGCGCTGCTCGGCCGCGAGCTGGGCGAGGTCGTCAAAGGCTTCGACAGCGGCGACTTCAAGGCCATCGTCGATTGCGAGATTCCCTTCGCCGAAGCGGCGCGGGCGCACCAGCGGCTCACCGGCCGCGGCAACTTCGGCAAGGTGCTGCTCGTCCCGTGACCTGGCCCGGCTGAACCCGAAGCCGCGGGACCTCTATTTTTTCGCGAACCACTGCGCGGTGCGCGCGAGGCCGTCGGCGAGCTGTACGGTTGGGCGCCAGCCCAGCGCCTTGCCGATGGCCGCCGGGTCGATGACGCTGCGCCGCTGCTCGCCCGGAGCCGTGGGGCCGTGCTTGGACGGCTGCGAGAGCTTCAGCGCAGCGGCCAGGCCCTTCGCGATCTCGACGACGTTCGTCTCCAGCCCGGTGCCGACGTTGAGCGCGCCCGTCACCTGGCTTTCAAGGGCCAGCGCGTTGGCCATGGCCACGTCTTCCACATAGACGTAGTCGCGCGTCTGCAGGCCGTCGCCGTTGATGGTGGGCGTCTCGCCCTTGAGCATCTTGCCGGCGAAGATGGCCACCACGCCGGCCTCGCCCATGGGGTCCTGGCCGGGGCCGTAGACGTTGGCGTAGCGCAGCGCCAGCGTGGAGAAGCCGTAGAGCCGCGTCCAGAGCAGCAGGTACTCCTCGCCGCACAGCTTCGAGGCGCCGTACGGGCTGGCCGGCCTGCGCGGGTGCAACTCCGTGCAAGGAAACTGGTCCTGCTCGCCGTAGACCGCGCCGCCGGACGAAGCGAGGATGAAGCGCCTGGAGCCAGAGCGCCGCGCTGCCTCGAGCGCGTTGACGGTGCCGAGGATGTTGATGGAGGCGTCGTCCGCCGGGTCGGCCACCGACTTGCGCACGTCCATCTGCGCGGCCAGATGCAAGACAGCGTCGGGCTTCAGCTGCTGGGCCAGCTGGATGAAGGCGGGCGAGCGGACGTCGACCACGTGCAGCGTCGCGCCCGCGGGCACCGCCTCGCGCTTGCCGTGGCTCAGGTCGTCGACCGCATGGACCTCATGGCTGCGCGAGAGGAGCAAGCGGCCGGAGTGGGCGCCAATGAAGCCAGCTCCGCCAGTGACGATGATCTTCATCGCGCGCGTCGCGGCGGGGCCGCCAGCAGGAATGCGTCGGAGTCGAGCGACAGGTTCGGGTTGAAGTACGGATCCATTTCCAACAGGGCTCCCCAGCGTTTGCGCATGTAGCCTACTTCCAGCGCGAAGCGGTCGCGATTTTCCGGTGTCCGGTCGCTCCCGCGGCTCGCAGATTCCTTATGATACAATTCGGCGTACGGGGTCCAGAGCACGCGATACCCGCGCTCGCGCAAGCGCAGGCAGAGGTCGACATCGTTGTAGGCGACGGCCAGGTTGACCGCGTCGAACCCGCCCACCTCCTCGAAGACCTGCTTGCGCATGACCAGGCACGCGGCGCTCACGGCCGAGAGCTCCTGCACCGCCGCCGCGCGGCCGCCATAGCCGGGTGAATCGCGCGGGATTCCCCGGTGCGGCGTGCCGGCCACCCGGTCGTCTCCCAGGCCCAGGATGATGCCCGCGTGCTGGACGGTGCCGTTGGGGAAGAGCAGCTTCGCGCCCACCGCGCCCACCTCGGGCCGCATCGCCTGGCTGACCATCTCTTCCAGCCAGCCGCCGTCGATGGCCTCGAGATCGTTGTTGAGGAAGCCCAGCACCTCGCCCTTGGCGGCGCGGGCCGCCAGGTTGTTGAGCCCGGAGAAGTTGAACGGCCCGGGATGGCGCAGCACCGTGGCGCCTCCCGCCTCCAGCTCCGCAAGATACGAGAGCGCGGTCGCCTCGCTGCTGCCGTTGTCGACGACGATCAGCTCGTAGCGCGGGTACTTCGTGAGCCTGCGAATGCTCTCGATACAAGCCCGGAGCAGCTCGGCGCGATCGCGGGTGGGGATGATGAGCGAGACCAGCGGCGCGGGCTCGGGCAGCGGCTGGCGCATCCGGCGCGCGCTCGTGGCTCTTGCCGGTCCGCGCCGGTGGTAGAGCACCTCGGGGACGTGGCGGATCTGCGCCGGCTTCAGCTGCCCGCAAACGCGCAGCGCCAGATCATGCTCCGCGCCAGGAAGACCGCCCGATTCGAGCACCAGCGACCGCCGCCACGCAGCGACGCCGCCGATGAAGTCCAGGGACTGCAGCAGATCGAGGCTGAAGTCCGGCTTGAACGAAGGTTCGAACCGCCGGCCGTGCTCGTCGAGCCGGTCCTCGTCGCTGTAGAGCAGCGCCGCCTCCGGATGCGCTTCGGCCTCTTCGGCCAGGCGCAAGAGCGCGTGCGGCGAAAGCTCGCCCTGGCCGTCGAGGAGGATGACGAAGTCCCCTCGCGCACGCTCCAAAGCAGCGGCCCAATCGTCAGCCGCGCAGAGCTCGAAGCCCGGGTAGATCTGCGACAGCGCGCCGCGGCCGGGCGTCAGCATCAAGATCGAGAAGAGCGGCCGCCGCTTCAAGCGCGCGAGGCGTTCATTCAGCCGCCGCCGCGAGGGCGTGTCGTAGCGCGCGACCCACTTCCCGTAGGTGATGTCCGTCCCGCGGCCGCTCAACCGCGCGATCAGGCGCCGCAACCGTCGAATCCTCATCAGGGCGCTACCGTAACTCGACGGACGGAGATAAAACGCACATTCGACCAACAGGGGGAGGCCGATGCTGAAAGAGCTCTTGGAGCGAGGCAAGACGCAGGTGCTCTGGGGTTCTCCGCCAGCCCGTCTGCTGCTCGACGGCACCCAGCCTGACGCGCACGCCGCGTTCGACGCGCTGCCGTTCGTCGAGCTGGACAGCCTCGCGGCTCACCAGCGCTTCCAACAGACGGCCGCCGCTGTCTTGCGCAAGCGCCGGGCCATCGAGCACATGCTGAACAGCGGCCAGGAGCCGTTCTCTCTGCCGGGGTACAACGCGCTGATCGGGCAGCACGTCGGGTTCGCGGTGGACTACGCCTACTCCAGCGCGGTCGAAGGTGCTCTGCGCCTGCCGAATTGGCGCGAGCGGCTGGCCTGTCCGGTCACGGGGTTGATCAACCGGCTGCGCGGCTCGCTGCTGGCCATCGACCAGCTCCTCGGACCGCGCTCAATCGCCGACGTGAGGATCTACGCCACCGAGCAGGTGACTTCGTTGTTCCAGTGGCTGCGCGCGAAGAACCCGGGCACCGTCGGCAGCGAGTTTCTCGGCGACACCGTGGCCCTGGGCGCCGAGCGGGACGGTCTGCGCAACGAGGACGTCACCCGCCTGACCTTCGCCGACGGGTCGTTCGATCTGGTGATCACCAACGACGTCCTCGAGCACGTTCCCGGCTATGAGAAGGCCTATGCGGAGCTCTTCCGGGTGCTCGCGCCCGGCGGCCTGTTGGTCTTCACCGTGCCGTTCAACCTGGGCGCGCAGGAGCATCTGATCCGCGCCCGAATCAACTCGAAGGGCGAGCTCGAGCACCTGCTGCCGCCCGAGTACCACGGCGACCCGGTCGTCCAGAACGGCGGGGTGCTCTGCTACCAGATCTTCGGCTGGAAGATGATGGACGAGCTCCGCGCCGCGGGCTTCGAG
>DATBAA010000915.1:0-5204 GCA_036271755.1 Myxococcales bacterium
CGGCGGCGTTCGAAGCTGGTGCCGCTGGCCAAGGGTCAGGTGCAGATCTGGCCGTCGCTCGGGCGCATCAAAGAGCTGCTGGCGCCGCGCTTCGCCCTCGAAAAGGTCTCGTCGATCGATCCGGGCGGAGACCGCGGCACGCTCTGGTGGGTGGAGAACCGCTGGATCCGCGGCGGCATGGGCCGCCTCGTCGGCAAGCAGCGCTGGCGCTCGCTGCTCGAGGCCCTGCGCATCGGCCGCGAGCTGGTGGTGATCGCGCGGCGGCCCGGCTAGGGCACGACGTAGAGCTTGCTCACCGGGTCGACCTTGTACTTGAACGACTTGCGCGTGCCGGAGAGAAAGCCGCGCGCGAAGCTGCCGCCGATGGGCCTGCGGCCGAGAATGAACTTGCTGCTCAGCGCCCGCGCGAACCAGCCCAGCCAGTTCGCGTAGAGGCGCATGGCGCTGCCGTCGCCGAGGCGCATGTGCTTGCTGAGCGCCGCGGCGGTGCCCTCACCGTAGGCGTAGATCAACGACGAGGTCTCCTTGCCCAGCGGGCGCACTCCCAGGTGCTCGAGCTCCACCTCGCGGGCGTTGATGACCTTGAGCCCCGCCTTGAGCACCCGGAAGATCAGGTCGGGTTCGCCGCCCGAGCTGAGCGGCGCGCCGGCGCCGAGCATCGGGTCGAAGTAGCCCACCGCGCGGAGCAGCTCCTTGCGCAGCCCCATGTTGGCGGTGATGCCCCAGTCGCGATCGGACGGGGGAAAGCGATGCTGCCATTCGCGCACCTCGGGCTCGAAGGCCGCCGCGAAGCCGGTGTTCCACAGGTGGGCCGGAATGGTCACCCGGCCGCAGACGACCGCCACCTCGGGGTCGGACGCGAAGACGCCCGCCATCTGCGCTGCCCAGCCGGCGGGCACGCGGCAGTCGTCGTCGGTGAAGGCGACGATCTCACCCTGGCTGAGCTCGATGCCGCGGTTGCGCCCGTTGCAGACGCCGCGTTGATCGCTCTGCACGTAGCGCAGCCGTGGATCATGGAGCGCCGCGAGAGCCTGCTGGGTCGAGCGATCATCGCTTTGATCGATGACGATGATCTCCAGCAGCTCGCGATTCGTCAGCAGGGTCTCGACGCAGGCGGCGGCGTGGGCGGCGCGATTTCGCGTGGGCAGGACCGCCGAGACGCGCAGGCGATCAGGAGTCCGCATCGACGCGCTCCACCCAGTTCTCTCTCCAGAACGAATAGATGGCCCGTGGGCAGAACATGCGCTTGTCGCTGTAGGTGCCCTTGCAGTAGACGCCGTCCAGGATCACGCTCTGCTCCTTGAACGGCCGCATCTTGCCGGTGCGCTCGTCGATGATCTTGCTGACGGTCGACCGCACGCGGAAGGTCTGCCCGCAGTACGGCACCTCTTCCGCGTCGAAGTACATGCCGCGATTCTTGTTGTTTGCGTCGAGCGTGTCGAGGATCTCTTTGTGGGTGCGTATGCGCACCAGCTCGCCCGGCTTGAGCCCGAGCGGCCGCGAGGGCGTCCGCTGCCCGGCCGGAATGGTGCCTGGTTTGCGCGGAAAGGGAACGCCTCCGCGCAGCTCTTGAAACTTGTCGTAGAGCTTGATCAACCGATCCGGCGTCTTGCGCCCCAGACGCCACGACTTGCGGATGAATGAGTAGCTGGCGACGTAGCTTGCGCCCTTGACCAGCTCCCAGAGCGAGACGTTTCCCGAAGTCCAGTCCTCCAGGTATTGGCGGACGTCCCACCACTTGAGCAGCGTCGTCGCCTCGGGCAGCGCGGTGGCCTGGCAGGAGTACACCGGCTCCGGATCGCGCGCCTTGACCGTCGCCGCGTTCACAGCACCTTCGTCGCACTGTCCTGCTTCCGGCAGTCGCTTGGGAGCGCCAATTTTTTTCAGCCACGCTTCTTTCCAGAAGATGAGGCACGCCGCCTCGCAGCCGCCGTGGGCCGCGCCGTCGCAGAACGACTCTTCCAGGTGCACCGTGCCGGGGATGCTGCGCCCGCCGGTCTTGTTGACCGTGTCGCAGGTCTTGTGCGCGCGCTTCCAGACGCGCAGTTGGCGCCCGCAGAAGGCGAACATCTCCGGCATGAAGGGCAGCCCGTCCAGGCGCGCCTGCCCGTCCAGCGTGGCGAGGATCTCTTCCTTGCTGCGCACCTCGACGAGATCGCCGGCGCTGAGCGGGCCCGTGAATTCGCCGTTGTGGGTCTTTGATTGGAACACGCGGGTAAACCTAATCGACCTTTCCCACTTCGGGCAAAATATTCCACGGGTAAATGCCCTCCTCGGCAAAGTTTTCCCTGGGGAAGTGCAATCTTTTTCCTAATCCGGCGCCGGGTTTTCATGTGGGCCGACCGGATCACGGGTAGGCAGGCGACTCCATTTCAACGGATAGGTAACTTTAGTTTTCTCATTAATGGTATCCGGCCGCCGGAAGCGCGCGCGAAAATTTATTTTCTCCTCTGAAAACTGCCCATCCGGGAGCAAGCAGGCGTCTGCTTCTACGCGGCGTCCGCAAATGGGCGTGCATAGGTTTTTCATTAGCTGAGATCCGCGTTCGGAATTGGCACCTCACGGTGCGAACGAGGGTCTCCTCACATGCTGCCAACGCACGCCGTAGAGCGCGCAACTCAGGAGTTCACTTTGCTGTCGCAATCTTCCCCCGCTTCCGATGCCCGCTGTCCGTCCCTCCCGCGCCGTCGGCCCTGCGCAAGCTTCAGATCCCGTCACCTTCCCAAATCGATCGGCCTCGCCGCCGCGCTCATCTGCTGCGCCGGCGTGTCGCGAGGAGCGTCGGCGCAGGACGCGACCATCAACTGGGCGGACGTGCACCAGCAGATCGACGGCTTCGGCGCCGCGTCGGCGTTCAGCGTCTACAACTCAATGACCGACGCGCAGGCCGATCAGTTCTTCTCTCCGACGGCCGGCATCGGCCTCTCGCTCTTGCGCATCCAGATCAACTCGGATGGCACCACCTCCGACCTGGTGACCGCGCAGAAGGCGCAGGCGCGCGGCGCCCGCGTGTGGGGAACTCCCTGGTCGCCGCCCGCGGCCTGGAAGAGCAACGGCACCATCGCCAACGGCGGCACGCTCTTGCCCGCGCACTATCAAGACTGGGCCAACTCGCTCACCAACTTCGTCAAGTCGATGACCGCGAACGGCGTCAACATCTACGCGGTGTCGGTGCAGAACGAGCCCGACTTCGTCGCCACCTACGACTCGGCTCAATACAGCGGCGCGCAGTTCCAGGCCTTCATCCGCGACGCGTTGGGCCCCACCTTCGTGGCCAACGGCATCACCGCCAAGATCATGCTGCCCGAGACCTCCAACTGGGACGCCATGGCCGGGCTGACCGATCCGTCGCTGCTCGACCCCGCCACCGCCAGGTACGTGGGCATCGCCGCCACGCACGCCTACGCGGGCAACGTCTATCACCCGTATCCGAACGCGCAGAACCAGGGCATTCCGCTCTGGGAGACGGAAGTGTCGGACTTCAACGGCTATGACGGCAGCATCGGCAGCGGCATCAACTACGCGACGCAGATCCACAACTGCATGACCGTCGCCAACTGCACCGCCTGGCACTTCTGGTGGCTCAAGGCCACCCAGGGCGACAACGAAGGACTGCAGAGCAACACCGGCGCGTTCAGCTACCGCTACTGGGCCATGGGCAACTTCGCCAGGTTCGTGCGGCCTGGCTTCGTGCGCGTCGGCGTCACGGGCGCTCCGGCCGGCGTCTCCGTCTCGGCCTACAAGAACACCAGCACCGGCGCCTTCGCCATCGTCGCGGTCAACTCCAACGTCGGCGCGCAGACGTTCAACTTGATCCTGAACGGCGTCAACACCACCACCATCACGCCGTGGGAGACCTCGAGCACCTTCAACCTGGCCGCGCAGCACGCCATCCCGGTCTCGGGCAGCAGCGTCAGCGTCACTTTGGACGCGCAGAGCATCACCACCTTCGTCGGCACCGGCACCACCGGCGCCTCCGCCCCGAGCATCACCACGCAGCCCGCCAGCAAGGCGATCGCGCCTGGACAGACCGCCACCTTCTCGGTGGTCGCGGGCGGCACCGGACCCTTCACCTACCAGTGGCAGAAGAGCGGCGCGGCCATCTCCGGCGCGACCGCGGCCAGCTACACCACTCCGGCGGCGACCGCTGCCGACAACGGCTCGACCTTCCGCGTGGTGGTCTCGAACGCCACCGGCTCGACCACCAGCGCCAGCGCGACGCTGACCGTCTCTTCCACGGCGGCTCCGGGCTCGCAGCTGATGGCCATCAACACCGGCGGCGGCGCGATGGCACCGTTCGCGGCGGACACGGGCTTCTCCGGCGGCACGCAGTTCTCCAGCACCAACACGGTCAGCACCGCTGGGGCCGTCAGCCCGGCGCCCGCGGCCGTCTACCAGACGGAGCGCTACGGACCCATGACGTACACGCTGGGCGGCCTCACCGCCGGCACCACGTACATGGTGCGCCTGCACTTCGCCGAGGTGTTCTGGACCGCGGCCAACCAGCGCCTCTTCAACGTCACCATCAACGGCGCTGCCGCGCTGACCAACTTCGACATCTTCACCGCGGCGGGCGGAGCCAACAAGGCCGTCATCCAGCAGTTCAACGCCACCGCCAACGCCTCGGGAGCCATCGTCGTCGGCTTCACCAACGGCAGCGCGGACCAGGCGAAGATCAGCGCGCTGGAAGTGACCACCGCCGGAACCCAGGCTCCGACGGCGACCGCGCCCACCATCACCACCCAGCCGGCCAATCAATCGGTGACCGCCGGCGCGACGGCCACCTTCTCCGTGGCCGCCTCGGGAACCGCGCCCTTCACCTACCAGTGGAAGAAGGCCGGCGCGGCCATCTCCGGAGCGACCGCGGCGACGTACACCACCCCGGCCACCACCACGGCTGACAGCGGCTCGGTCTTCTCGGTGACCGTCACCAACTCGGCCGGCAGCGCCACCAGCGCCAACGCCACGCTGACGGTGACCGCCGCGACGGTGGCGCCTTCGATCACCACGCAGCCGGCCAGCAAGTCGGTGACCGCCGGCGCGACCGCCACCTTCTCCGTGGCCGCTTCCGGCACCGCGCCCTTCACCTATCAGTGGAAGAAGGGCGGCGCGGCCATCTCCGGAGCGACCGCGGCCACGTACACCACCCCGGCCACCACCACGGCTGACAGCGGCTCGGTCTTCTCGGTGACCGTCACCAATTC
>DATBAA010000916.1:0-5684 GCA_036271755.1 Myxococcales bacterium
CCTCCGGCGGGACGACCACCTTCAGCGTCAACCTCGCGCTGCGCATGTATCAAGCGCGGGTCGGCGCGCTGGCCATCTACGTCGCGCCGGACTTCAACTTCGCGCGCGTCGCCGGCACCCAGACGACGACCATCAACGGCCAGATCGTCTCCGTGCAGACGGGCGGCGTGGAGGCCCTGTCGTTCGGCGGAGACGCGGGCGTCGAATACTTCTTCACCGATCACATCTCGGTGGCCGGCCAGCTTGGCCTGGCGCTCAACATCGGCAACCTGGGCGGCGACTCCACCGTCGTCGGCCTGAGCACCGCCACCACCGGGCTCTTCGCCAGCGCCTACTTCTAGGTTGTTCGATTCCGGGACCGGCCGTCCCACGCGCGAGCAAAGGCGGCCGTCTCCCGAGAGCAAGCCGTTGTGGCACGGAATTCGCGTGACATAGGCGAATGCTGCAGGATCTCCGCCTCGCCTTCCGGTCGCTGCGCCGCGCGCCGACCTACAGTTTCTTCGCCATCGCCGCGCTGGCCATCGCCATCGGCGCCAACACCAGCCTCTTCAGCCTCATCGAAGCCACGCTGCTGCGGCCGTCGCAGTACCCGCACGTCGAGCGCCTGCTCATCCTGCGCGAGACCATGAAGGACTTCACCGCGGCGTCGGTAGCGCTGCCCAACCTGGACGACTGGCGCGAACAGACCAAGACACACTTCAGCGGCGTGGCGGGCTATCGCCGCGATAGCTTCACCCTCACCGGCAGCGGAGAGCCCGAGCGGCTCTCGGGGCGCATGGTGACCAGCGACTTCTTCGACGTGGTGGGCATCCAGCCGCAGCTGGGCCGCGCCTTCGTCGAGGAGAACGACAAAGCCGGCGCGGCGCGCACCGTCATCTTGGGCAACGCACTCTGGCAGCGGCGCTTCGCCTCCGACCCGCGCGTCATCGGCCAGAGCATCACGCTGGCGGGCGACAGCTACACGGTCATCGGCGTCATGCCGCAAGGCTTCCGCTTCTTCAGCCCGCAGGATCTCTTCGTTCCGCTGCACCTCTGGGCGGACAAATTCAAGAACCGCCAGAGCCACCCGGGAATCAGCGCCATCGCGCGCCTGCGGCCGGGCGTTGCGCAGAAGCAGGCGGCGGAGGCGCTCGACACCGTCGCGGTGCGCTTGGAGAAGGAGTACCCGGCGAGCAACACCGGCAATCGGGTGAACGTCAGGACCATGCGGCAGGTGCAGACGGAAGACTATCGCACCGCGCTGTTCGTGCTCTGGGGTGCCGTCGGGCTGGTGCTGCTCATCGCCGCCGCCAACGTGGCCAACCTCTCGCTGGCCCGGGCCGCCGCGCGTGCGCCCGAGCTGGCCATCCGCTCCGCGCTGGGCGCTGGACGAGGCCGGCTGGTGCGCGAGCTCTTGACCGAGAGCGTGCTGCTGGCGCTGGGCGGAGGCGCGCTGGGCGTGCTGCTGGCCTTCTGGGGGCTCGACGCGCTCTTGCCGCTCGTCCCCGAGGATCTGCGCCGCAACGCCGACGTGACCATCAACGGCGCGGTGCTGGCCTTCACGCTCGTGCTCTCGGTGATCACCGGCCTGGCCTTTGGCGTGCTGCCGGCGCTGCGTGCGTCGAGGCCGGACCTGGACACCCTGCTCCGCGACGTCCATTCCACCGACTCGCGGCCGCGCCGCCGGCTGCGCAGCGCGCTGGTGGTGGCGGAGATCGCGCTCTCGCTCTCGCTGCTCATCGGCGCGGGCCTTCTCTTGCGCAGCTTCTCCAAGCTGGCGGACGTCGATCTGGGCTTCCAGCCGCATGGCGTGGTGGCCTTCAATCTGTTGTTGCCGGACGGCCACTATCCCGACGGCGCGGCCGAGCTGCGCTTCGAGGGCGAGCTGCGGCGGCGGCTCTCGGCGCTGCCCGGAGTGCGCGCGGTCTCGGTCACTCCCGGCAGCGCGCCGCTGCTCGACGACAACAGCGCGAACGGCTACTGGATCGACGGGCGCGAGAAGCCGCTGCCCGGCAAGGACTGGACCGCCTATCAATACAACGCCTCGCCGGGCTTTCTCGCCGCGATGGGCGGCAGGCTCTTGCGGGGCCGCGATCTGCGCGAGACCGACGACGGCAAACATCCGGTGGCGCTGGTCGACGACGGCTTCGTCCGCCAGCAGTTCGCAAACGGCGAAGATCCGCTGGGCCACTTCATCGACTTCGACGTCTCCAGCCTGGGCCTGGGCATCGTCAAGCTGGAGATCGTCGGCGTCTATTCGCACATGAGCCAACTGGGCCCGGGAGACGAGGACCGGGTGGACGCAGGCATGATCCTGCCCATCTCCTGGGGAGCGACCTACGCGCCGCAGTGGTTTCACGGCCTGGGCGTGGTGGTGCGGAGCGACGGCGACCCGGCTGCGCTCATCACCGCCGCCCGCCGCGAGGTGCTGGCGCTGGACCCGCTCTTGCCCATCTTCGAGGCCAAGACGCTCGACATCGCGCTGGGAGACGTGCTGGCCGGCCGCCGCTTCGCGCTGGTGCTCCTGGGCCTCTTCGCCGCGGTGGCGCTGATCCTGGCCGCGGTGGGCGTCTATGGCGTGATGAGCTACGGCGTGGTGCAGCGCACGCGCGAGATCGGCATTCGCATGGCCCTGGGCGCGCGGCAGCAGGACGTGCTGCGGCTGGTGGTCTCGGACGGCGCGCGCATGGCTGGCCTTGGGGTCTGCATCGGGCTCTTGCTCGCCGCCGGGCTGTCGCGGGTGCTGCGCGGCATGCTCTTCGGCATCAGCGCCTTCGACCCGCTCTCCTACGGAGTCCTCACGCTGGTGCTGGTCGTGATCGCGCTGGCGGCGTCCTGGCTGCCCGCGCATCGAGCCTCCAAAGTCGATCCGCACGAGGCCCTGCGCGCCGACTGAGCCTCTTCTTCCACTGACGATTGTGCTGGGGCGAGCACCGCGCTAGGAGAGGATCATGGACTCTCGCAGCGCGGAGCTTCGCCGCAAGCAAAAGGAACTGCTCTTCCCCAACGTCGCCACCTACTACGAGGAAGCGCTCGTGGCCGAGTCGGCCAAGGGAATGACCGTCAAGGACGTGGACGGCAAAGAGTACCTGGACTTCTTCGGCGGCATCCTCACCGTCAGCGTCGGCCACTGCCACCCCAAGGTGACCGAGGCGACGGTCGAGCAGCAGAAGAAGCTGGTGCACCTCTCGACGCTCTACCCCACCGTGCCGCAGCTGGAGCTGGCCGAGAAGCTGGTGCAGCTCAAGCCCATGAAGGGCCCGGCCAAAGTCTTCTTCACCAACTCGGGCACCGAGGCCAACGAGACGGCGGTGCAGATCGCCAAGGTCTTCACCGGCCGCACCGACCTGGTGGTCCTGCGCCATTCGTACGGCGGCCGCGGCACCCTGGCCACCAACATGATGGGCAACAAGAACTACCGGCCGTTGCAGAGCGAGATCCCGGGCATCAAGCACGCGCACTCGCCCTACTGCTACCGCTGCGACTTCGGGCTCGAGTACCCGTCGTGCGGTGTCGCTTGCGCCAAGGACATCAAGAACCTGATTGAAACCACCACCACCGGCCAGATCGCTGGCTTCATGGCCGAGCCCATCCAGGGCGTGGGCGGCTTCATCGTCCCGCCCAAAGAGTATTTCGAAATTGCGCTGCCGTTCATTCGAGAGGCGGGCGGCGTCTTCATTGCCGACGAGGTGCAGACCGCTTGGGGCCGCACCGGCGGCGGCAAGTGGTGGGGCACGCAGCAGTTCAACGTCGAGCCCGACATCTTGACCAGCGCCAAGGGAATGGCCAACGGCCAGCCCATCGGCTTGACCATGGCCCGCTCGGACATTGCCGACGCGGGAAAGTATTCGAACATCTCGACGTTTGGAGCCAGCCCCATCAGCATGGCCGCGTCGGTGGCCACCTTGAAAGTCATCGAAGAGGAGAAGCTGCTCTTCAATACGCAGATGATGGGCAAGGCGCTGCGCGAAGGCCTGGACGGTTTGAAGGAGCGCTTCAAGGGCATTGGCGATGTTCGCGGCATGGGCCTGATGCAAGCCATCGAATTGGTGAAAGATCGCGGCAGCAAAGAGCCCGACCCGCAGGCGGCCAATCGCTTGATGGAGGCCACGCGCAAGCGCGGTCTGCTCATCGGCAAGGGCGGTCTCTACGGCAACACCATGCGCATCGCCCCGCCCATGATCGTCAACAAGAGCGAAGTCGACGACGCTCTGCGGCTCTTGGGAGACGCGCTGTCCGAGGCGCTGCAGTGAAACGCATCCTGCTCTGCTGCTTGCTCTTGGCCGGTTGCAAGAAGGACACGCGGCCGCCGTCCTTGAGCGAGGCCATTTCGGTGGAGCAGCCGGGCGGTTCGGCGTCGCAGCTCTTCACGCAGGGCAGCGAGATTCCCACCAGCGCTACCGAGAGCTTCACCACCGCGCACGAAGACGAGAAGAGGCTTTTGATTCACGTCCTGCGCGGCGCCGGGCGCACCGCGGGAGGCTTGAACAGCGATGGCTGGTACAGCGTCGACGGCCTCTCCGGCGGCAAGGCCGGCGAGCCGCACGTGATGGTCACCTTCGAAGTGGACGCGCAGGGCCAGCTCGCCTTGAGCGCGCGCGAGGAGGACAAGCGGCTGACGGTGAAGAAGGTGGAGAGTGGTGCGAAGATGACCCCGTCGCCGTTGACCGAGCCGGACGACGACGAGGACGCCGAAGACGACGACGCGGAGTAAAGTTTGCCGAACCCTATTGCGCTGGCAATTCCGTTCTTCTTCCTGCTCATGGGCGTCGAGCTGTGGGTCGCGCGCCGCCGCGGCCTTTCGCTCTATCGCTTCACCGACGTGCTCTCCTGCCTGGGCTGCGGAATGACGCAGCAAGTGCTGGCGGTCTTTGCCGCGGCCGTGCTCACCGGCGGGTATGTCTGGCTCTATCAGTATCGTTTCTTTACCTTTGCTCCCGGCTCGATCTGGCCGTGGGTGATCGCCTTCTTCGCCATCGACTTCGCCTACTACTGGTGGCACCGGGGCTCACACGAGATCAACGTGCTGTGGGCGGTGCACGAGGTCCATCACCAGAGCGAGGACTACAACCTGGCGGTGGCGCTGCGGCAGGCCGTCTTGTCGGTCTGGACGCTCTGGCCGCTGCACCTGCCGCTCGCCTTGATCGGTGTTCCGCCGGTTCCTTTCCTGATCATGAGCGCGCTCTCGACGCTCTATCAATTCTGGATCCATACGGAGCTGATTGGTCATATGGGTTGGTTCGAGCGGGTCTTCAATACGCCCGCGCAGCACCGCGTCCATCACGCGACGAATCCGCGCTATCTCGACAAGAACTACGCCGCGACGCTGTGCATCTGGGACCGCATGTTCGGGACGTTCGAGGAGGAGAAGGAGCAGCCCGTCTACGGCCTCGTCAAGCCTTTGGGCACCTTCAATCCTTTGTACGCCCAGGTGAAGCTCTTCGAATCGCTCTGGCACCGCACCGGCGAGCTGCACGGCATGGACAAGGTGCGCGTCTGGTTGAAAGGCCCCGACTGGGGTCACCCGCCGGCGCCGGAAGTCTCTCGCGCCATGCAACAGAAGCACTCGGTAAAGCTGTCGCCGCGGGCCGTTTGGTGGCTGGCCGTCAACTTCGTCGCGGCCGTCGTGGCGACGACCTGGCTGCTTTGGAACCAGAGCCTTTTGCCTTTGAGCCAGAAGCTGGCCGTCGCGGGCTTTTTGCTTT
>DATBAA010000917.1:0-6536 GCA_036271755.1 Myxococcales bacterium
TTGCTCGCCTACGCCGCTTCGCGCGACCCACAGCATCTGGACGAAGCGCGCGCGCTGCGCATGCAGCTGGAGGCCCCGCGCGAGGACCTGGCGGGCCTGCTGGCGCGGCTGCGGCTCAACGAAGACCGGCCCGACGCGGCGCTGGCGGCGCTGGGCGGCAAGTGCGATCAGGGCGCCTCGCAAAGTCAGCTGCTGGCGCTGGGCGCGGTGCACGAATATGCCGGCGAGCTTCCGGCGGCAGTAGCTTGCTATCGCGCCGCCTCGCCGTCTCCAGAGGCTTTGCGCAAGCTGTCGCGGCTGGGCTCGCGCGTGCCCTTGCCGCAGGCCGCGGCAGAGCTGAAGATCGCCGAGCAGCAAGGCCTGGCCGCTGCTTCGTGGGCCCTGGCGCGCATCGATCTGGATGCGGGCCGCGAGGCGCAGGCGCTGCCGCGGCTGTCGAGGTTTCTCGAGCAGGCCTTGCCGGGCGATCCTGGCCTCGAGCAGGCGCGCATCGCCCGCGACCGCATCCTGCGCAAGACCCGCGAGGCCGCGCAGGATCGGCTGCGCAAGCAAGCCGCCGTGGCTTTGTTGGCCGCGGCGCTGCTCATCGCCGTGCTGGCCTTCTTCTGGTCGGGCAGCACCGTCTCGGCCGCGCTGCGCCGCGCTCCGCGCTTCTTTCCCGCGGTGGCGCGCGCGGTCGGCGAGGTGCGCCACGACGTGCTCAAGCACCGGGCCAGCGCGCTCTCGATGGTGGCCGAGCCGGGCGCCAATCGCGAGGAGATCGCCCGCGCGCTGCTCTCGCCCGAGCCCGCCTCGCAGGCCGTCTTGCGGCAGTATCAGGAGCTGCGAAAGGCCGCGCGGGCGCAAGGGGTGCGGCTGCGGCGCGCCTGGCGCGAGCCCGTCTTTGGCCCGCTGCTGCGCGATCTGGCGCAGGCCGAGCGGCAGGTAACGAAGGGCTCGCTGGCAGAGCTGCGCGAGCTCGATCTGCGCCTGCGCGAGCGGCACACCGCGCGGCTGGCG
Source organism: Myxococcales bacterium (assembly GCA_036271755.1). GTDB lineage: Bacteria > Myxococcota > Myxococcia > Myxococcales > 40CM-4-68-19 > 40CM-4-68-19. The sequence continues at coordinate 1,000 of DATBAA010000917.1, forward strand.
GGCTTGCTGAAGCTGGGCCCGCGCACGCGCGTCGACGCAGGGGCCGTCTCGGGTTGGATCCGCGATGTCGAAGCCGAGGCGCGCCGCGGCGGCGCCCCCTGGCGGCCGCCGTCGATCTTGTTGCAGAACATGCAGGTGGACTTCCCCGTCGAGCGCACCGCGCTGCAGGCCATCTTCGCCAACCTGCTGCGCAACGCGCAGGCTGCGGCAGCGGGCGGCGAGATCATCGTGCGGCTGGGAGAAGAGCGCGATGCGGCCGGACGGAATCTCACGGTGCTGCTGGTGGGAGACTGCGCGGAAGGCGGCGTGACGCTGGCGAGCATCGAGCAGCGCGAGAGCGGCCGCGGCCTCGCGCTGGTGCGCGACCTGACGCGCGAGTGGCAGGGGCACCTGGTGGTGCGCGGCGAGGAGCTGCCGTGGAAGAAGGCCGTGGGCGCCTGCTTCCCGGCGCTGCCCGCATGAAGCGGTTCCTCGTCATCGAAGACGGCCGCGAATACTCCGATCGTTTCGGCCGCTTCTTGAGCAGCGAGTTCTCCTTCGAGCGCGCCACGAGCTTCGCGCAAGCCGCCGAGGCCTGGCGCGGCTGCGCGGGGCTCTTGCTCGATCTCGACTTCCGCCGGACGCAGGCCGCGCTGCTGGTCGACGAGGCAGGCGCGCCCGCGCCAAAGAGCGCCGCGGAGATTCAGGGCATCCTGATTCTGCGAGCCCTGAGAAAGCGCGGCTGCGAGCTCCCCGCCCTGCTCTTTGCGGACTTCGACGATGGTAAACGCGCCTCGCGCCTGGAAGCAGAGCTCGGCCCCCTGCGCGTGATCGCCTCCAGCGAAAGCCTGCCCACCATCGCCGGATATCTGCGAGGCCTCTAGCTCCGAGCCGGCCGCTTCGAGTCAGCGGACCAGGAGCGCGATGGGCAAGGTGGAGAAGAGATCGTCGACGGCGAAGCCTTGCGGGCCCGCGGTGCGCTCCTCGCCAGTGAGGACGTCGCGCAGCTTCTCGTCCGGCATCACCTCCGGCACCTGCACGAAGGTCTCCGAGAACTGCTTGGGCGGCAGCCGCGCGCCTTCCAGCAGCGGCGCCACCAGGCGCGGCACCACCGCCACCGCGAGGCGGCCCGAGGCCGAGCGCGAGAACGCGCAGAGGTTGGCGGCGCGCGGACCCTGCGGAAAGAGCGCCTGGTACGTGCCGCGGCCAAACAGCTCGCCGTGCTCGCGCCGCGCCAGCAGCCCGGCCTGCGTCACGAACATCTTGATGCGTCCGTCCTGCCAGCTGCCGTACAGCTCGCGAGCAAGCGCCGGCTTGTCCGCTTTTTCCAACAGCGACTTGCGCAGCTCGTCGAGCAGGCGGAGGCGCAGCGCGAAGTCCACCGGCCGCCGGTTGTCGGGATCGACCAGCGCCAGATCCCACAGCTCGGTCCCTTGGTAGAAGTCGGGCGCGCCCGGCGAAGCGATCTTCAGCACCAGCTGCGAGAGCGAGTTGTGCAGGCCGATCTCGCCCACCCGCTGCGTGAACGGCTGCAGCACCTTCCAGAGCGCATTCTTCGGCGGCAGCGCGAAGACGCCGGCGACGAAGGCCCGCAGCGCGTCCTCCCAGCGGCGGTCCTCTTGAATCCAGGAGGTGTTGACCTTGGCCTCCTTGGCGGCCTTCACCAGGTACTCGGCGAGGCGATCGCTCAGGCCCGGCAAGTCCGCGGCGTCGGTGGGCCAGGCGCCGATCAGGTTCTGCAGGAAGAGCATCTCCTCGTTACGGTCGGGCGAAAGCCTGCCGTCGATCTCGCGCCGCAGCCCCTCGGTGCGCCGCGCGAACGTGATCGCGGCCCGCCGCCACTCTTCCGGCAGCTCGGAGATGGCATCGATGCGGGCGCGCGTGTCCTCGCCGCGCTTGGTGTCGTGCGTGGCGGTGGCGCTCAGGGAGTGCGGCCAGAGCCTCGCGCGCAGCGCGTTCTGCTCGTGGAAGGCGGCCAGCGTGGTGCCGAAGTGCTCCGGCTCGCCGCCCACCTCGTTCAGCGAGACGAGGCGGTTGTAGACGTAGAAGGCGGTGTCCTCGAGACCCTTGGCCATCACCGGCCCGAGCACTTGTTGCAGCTTCAAGGCAAAGGCGTGCTGGTGCTGCCGCTCGTCCGCCAGCAGGTACGCCGCGAACTTCTGCAGCAGGATGTCGGCGATGAAGTCGTAGATGGACGCGTTCTCGGCCGGGTTGCGCCGCCGCGCCTCGGCCACCGCCTGCAGGACGTAGTTGCGATCGCGCTCGTCGATCCGGCCCGGCTCTTCGATGTACGTCCGGTACACCGGGAAGCAGGCGATGAGCTCGATCAACGCCGCCCGCAGCGAGTAGAGCGTGAAGTCGCGCGTCCAGCGGTTGTCCTCGGAGATGCGGTTGAGCTGCCGCGCCAGCAGGTTCATCTCCGCGGCCATGGCCGTGTAGAGGATCAGCTTCTTCTTTTGATAGACCAGCTCGGGAAAGTCGATCTCGCCGCCGATGAAGCGCGAGTAGATCTTCTGCAGCGCGCTCTGGTTGTCGCGGTCGACGAATATGCCGTTGAGTGCATTTAAATAATCGTAGCCGGTGGTGCCCGCGACGTCCCAATTCGACGGCAGCGCCTCGGTGCGGCCCAGGATCTTCTCCGCCACGACATAGAGAGGCCGCAGCAGGCGCGGGTCGGAAGAGGCCGCCAGCTCGCTGCGGATCAGCGGCTCCAGCTCGGGCCAGCGATCGCCCGCGGCGGCCTGCGCGCGCTGGAGGATGTACGCGTCCTGCAAGAGCCGGAAGTAGCTGCGCGGATACGCGAGGCCGTCGGGATGATCGATGCGCAGGCCGGTGACCGTGCCGCGCCCCACCAGCTCGAGCGGGATCTTGTGCGCGTGCGTGAAGACCCGCGCGTCCTCCATGCGAATGGCCGCCAGCGTGTTGATGTCGAAGAAGCGCCGGTAGTTGATCTCCTCCGACGAGACGCGCCAGTGCGCCAGTCGATAGGCCTGGGCGCTGAGCAGGTCGTCGAGCAGGTCGAAGCTGCGCGGCTGATCCTTGACGCCGTTGAACTCGCGCACCGTCGCTTCCAGGTGCTCGCGAACCTGGGCGTTGGCGGCGCAGAGCGAGGCCACGCGCCGCTTGAGCACTTCCTTCTCGCGCCGCCGCTCCTCCTGCCGCGCCGGCTCCTGCTCGCGCCGCTGGGGAATGTGCTCGAGCGTGAAGAGGATGCTCTTCAGCTCGTCGAGCGCTTCGCTGGCGCCGAGCCGCGCGGACAGCTCGTCGATGCGGTGGCCGAGGATGCGCGCATACGACCGCGGATTGACCGGGAAGAGGTTGTCGAAGTAGCGGATGCGAAACGCGCCCTCGTTCATCTCAAGCTGCAGCTCGGCCCGCTCCAGCACCGCGCCGTAGCGATCGCCCAGCGTCGGCAGCAGCACCTTGTCGGTCAGCTCCTCCTTGACGGGGTGCCACTCGACGTCGAAGAAGTGCGCGGTCTGGGACGACGGCCCGTTCTCGAGCAGGTCGACCCAGAGCGCGTTCTGCCCGCCGATGCCCATGTGATTGGGCACGATGTCGAGCAGGTGTCCCAGGCTGGCCTTGCCCAGCGCGGCCGAGAAGCGCTCGTAGCCTTCGTCGCCGCCGATCTCGACGTTCAAGTGCGTGTGGTCGACGACGTCATAACCGTGCGTCGAGCCCGGCGCGGCCTGCAAGATGGGGCTGGTGTACAGATCGGTCACGCCCAGCTCGCGCAGATACGCAGCGATGGCCGCCGCGTCGTCGAAGGTGAAGCCCTTGTGCAGCTGCACCCGATAGGTCGCGAGCGGCTGCCGGAGCGTCGCAAGCTCCGCCGCCAACCGCTCCAGCAGCTGGAGGGCCTCTGACCTCGGCGCTTCGGTCATGTCCTCTTCCGGTCGTACCGTTCCGCCAGCTCGCGCAGATGGCTCGCGGCGGCCTGCGGCTCTTGTTCGGTGAAGAGCTGCTCGGTGGTCCAGGGCAGGCGGAAGGTCCAGTTGTGGGTGCCGACGGTGCCGGGCGTGTTCATCCGCTGCTTCCAGCCCAGCGCGTCGGTGATGGGCGTCAACAGCGCATCGCTGGCGGAGACGTAGGCCAGGTCCAACAAAGCATCCCGCGTCTGCTGGTTGAACTGCTTCTGGGAAGGCCCGCGCAGGTGGGCGAGCCGCTCTTGCTTGAGCTGCAGATCGCGCTCCCAGTCCTGGAGCGACTCCCACCAGTCCCAGAGCGACTCGGTGTCGTGCGTGCCGGTGACCGCGCAGGAGACGGGCGAGAACTGCTGCACGTCGCGCGGCACGCCCATGTCGTTCTCCCAGCGCAGCACCTTCGTGCCGGGAATGTGCGTCTCCTTCAAAGACGCTCTCACGAAATCCGGAACGGTGCCCAGGTCCTCGGCGAGCACGACGGCCTTCTTGCCCAGCAGCGCCAAAATGCGCTCGCCCTGCTCCTTCTGCAGGATCGGATCGGTGGGCGAGAAGAAGTTGGGGCTCTTGTCGATGGGCCGGCCGTAGGTGCGGTAGAGGCCGACGACGTGATCGACGCGGAAGGCGTCGTAGAGCTCTGCCGCGCGCGAGGCCCGCAGGTGCAGCCACGGGTCGCCGTTGGCACGCATCTCATCCCAGCGCGGCACCGGCAGGCCCCAATCCTGGCCGTCCTTGCTGTAAGCGTCGGGCGGAACGCCCACGGTGGCGTCGAAGCGGAAGAAGCGCTGGAAGCTCCAGACGTCTGCCGAGTCCTCCGCCACCATGAAGGGCAGATCGCCCAGCACTTTCACGCCCAGCGCGTTCGCTGCCCGCCGGCCCTCGCGCCACTGCGCGTCGGCGATCCACTGCACGTAGCAGAGCTCGTCGATGGCGTCAGTCAGGCGCGCGCGGGCGGTCTCCATGGCTTGCGGCTCGCGGTCGCGCAGCCCGGGCTCCCAGTCGCGCCAGCTCTTCTGCCGCTGGTCGTGCAGCGCTCGGTAGAGCGCCCAGTCGGGCAGCCAGTCGCGCCGCTCCTCGCGGAACCTGGCGAGCGAGCGGATGCCGCCCCGCTCCTTGAAGTGCAGGAACGCCCGCGCGAGCGCGCTGCGCTTGACCGAGCGGTAAGCCTCGAAGTCCACCCGGTCGCTGGCCCGCGCCCGGTCGAGCGCGACTTTCTCCAAATCGGTGAGCCCGCCGCGCAGGTCTTCGACGACGTTCAAGTCGATGTAGACCGGCTCCAGCGCGCACGAGCTGGACGCCGCATACGGGCTGTCCTGGCCTGGGGAGACCTCGTTCAGCGGCAGCAGCTGCCACATCGAACAGCCGGCCGAGATGAGATAGCGCGCGACGTCGCCCGCCTCGAGATAGCTGCCTAGATCACCCGATGGACCGCGCACCGACGACAACGGAAGCAAGAGACCGGCCCTGCGGCCCAACAAAAAGCGTTCCACGAAGTTTCACCCCTGGACCGGCTCGTTTTACTCACGCCGCGCTGCGGCGCAAGGGCGGCCCAGACGATTTGTCTCGCTTGCTGCTGATTCGTCTTTCGAGTAGTCGACTTCCATGCCGAAGCACGCGACGACGGACCACGGGCAGATC
>DATBAA010000918.1:0-6311 GCA_036271755.1 Myxococcales bacterium
CTTGCTGGCGCGCTTCGTCCCCTCTTTCTTCGCCGGGCCGGCCGCGGGCGTGCTGGCCGACAGGCTTCCGCGCCGGGCCATCCTCATCTCGAGCGATCTGCTGCGGGCCGCGCTGGTGCTCTGCCTGCTCTTCATCCGCCACCCAGATCAGGTGTGGATCGCCTATGCGGTCGTCACGCTGCACTCCATCCTCGGCGCCTTCTTCGAGCCGGCGCAGGTGGCGATGCTGCCGAACCTGGTGCCACCGGAGGACTTTCCGCTGGCGGCCACGCTGGAGAATTCGCTCTGGAGCATCACGCTCGCCGTCGGGTCGGCCATCGGCGGCGCCTGCCTGGCCTTCACCGGCCGCGACACCGCCTTCGTCCTCGACGCGCTCTCCTTCGTTGGCTCTGCGCTGCTCATCAGCAGTCTGCCGCCGGGGAGAGCAAAGCTCGACAAGGACGCCGTCAACGTCCAGCAAGAGGCCCGCGAGCCCGGGTCGCCCATCGAGAACCTGCTCGGCCTGACGGACCTGCGCGAGGGCTTGCGCTATGTCGCCACGCACACGCGCGTGCGCGCCATCCTCTCGGTGAAGGCTGGCTTCGGCCTCACGCTGGGCGGCGCATTGGTGCTGCTGGCCTACTTCGGCGAGAAGGTCTTTGCCCACGGCAACGGGTTGGGCATCGCGGCGCTCTGGACGGCGCGAGGCGTGGGCAGCTTCGCCGGGCCCTTCGCGGCGTTCTGGCTGGTGGGCACCGACGACAGAGGCCTGCGCCACAGCATCGCCTGGGCCTTCGGTCTCCTGGTGGTCTGCTACATCGGCTTCGCCGTCAGCCCGCACATCGCCTACGCGGCCGTCGCGCTGGCCATCGCCAACGCGGGCGGCAGCATTCTCTGGACCAGCGGGTCCACGCTCTTGCAGCGGCTGGTGCCCGATCAGGTGCGGGGCAGGGTGGCCGCCGCCGAGATGGGCGGCTTCATGCTGACCCTCACCGCATCGACCCTGAGCGTCGGCCTTCTCCTCGACAGAGGCGTCCCGGCGCGCCTGCTGATGGCCGCCTGCGCGCTGGCGGCGTTGGTGCCGCTCGCGTTCTGGGGTACGCAGCAGCGAGCCTTTCAGGTGGCAGAGGGAAAGCCTGCGAGGTAAAGAAGCGCTCCTCATGGCTGAAACAAGCACCACCAGCTCGATTGAAGACCAGATCCGCCTGCGCGAGGAAAAGGCCCAAGCGCTGCGCGCGGCCGGATCGCACCCGTACGGCAACGGCGTCGTCGTGCCGCACACCACCGGCACCGTCCGCACCCGCCACGGCGGCGACGACGCGCCGGCGCTCGACACCCAGCACACCGAGCCGTACGGCCTCGCCGGACGCGTGGTGGCGATGCGCGGCATGGGCAAGGTCACCTTCATCAGCCTGCGCGACCGCGACGGCGACCTGCAGCTCTTCATCAGGAAAGGCAGCATCCCAGACCCAGCCTACGACGTGCTCAAGCAGACCGACCTGGGAGACATTGTCTTCGCCCGCGGCCGCGCCATGCGCACCAAGACGGGCGAGCTCTCCATCGAAGCGGTCGAGTTCAAGCTGCTCACCAAGGCGCTGCGCCCGCTGCCGTCGGGCTGGCACGGCCTGTCGGATCAAGAGACGCGCTACCGCCAGCGCTATGTCGACCTGGCCGTCAATCTCGAGGTGCGCGAGGCGTTTCGCCGGCGCGCGAAGCTCATCACCGGCCTGCGCCGCTTCCTCGACGAGCGCGACTATCTGGAGGTCGAAACTCCGATTCTCCACAAGCCGGAAGAGGCGGGCGGCGCGGCGGCCAAACCGTTCGCCACCCACCACAACGCGCTCGATCTGAATCTCAAATTGCGCATCGCCACCGAGCTGCACTTGAAGCGGCTCATCGTCGGCGGCTTCGAGCGCGTCTACGAGATTGGCCGCATCTTCCGCAACGAGGGCATCGACCGCCGCCACAACCCTGAATTCACCACCGTCGAGTTCTACCAGGCGTACGCCACGCATGAAGACCTCATGGCGCTCACCGAGCAGCTGGTCGAGCGGCTGGCCGTCGAGGTGACGGGCGCGTTCGTGGCCATGTACCAGGGCGTGGAGATCAACTACACGGCGCCCTGGCCGCGCGTCTCCATGCTCGGGGAGGTCGCCAAGGCCTACGGCATCGAGGGCGATGCTTCCGCGCAGCTGGACGCGCTGGCGAAGCTGTCGAACGACGAGTGGCTGGCGAAAGTGACCGAGAAGGAAGCGCGGCAGAAGTTCGGCAAGGTGCACTCGACGGGCGAACAGATCGCCTGGGCTTTCGAGGCGTTGGTAGAGCCGATGCTGCCGCGGAACCGGCCCTGCTTCGTCATCGACTTTCCCCTCGAGGTCTCGCCGCTGGCCCGGAAGAGGGACTCCGAGCCGCGTTTGGTGGACAGGTTCGAGGCCTATGCCGGCGGCATGGAGATCGCCAACGCATTCTCCGAATTGAACGACCCGCGCGATCAGGAGGCGCGCTTCCGGGCGCAGGTGGAGGCGGCGGCGCGCGGCAACGACGAGGCGATGCCCTACGACCGCGACTTCGTTCGCGCGTTGGAGCATGGGATGCCGCCGACGGCCGGAGAGGGCGTGGGCATCGATCGCCTGGCCATGCTCTTCACCGACGCCGCCAGCATCCGCGACGTGGTGCTCTTCCCGCTCCTCAAGCCCGAAGCAGTCGAACCGGAAAGCAAAGAGTGAAGCTCCGGTTTCGCGTCATCGCCGTCGCGCTGCTGTCGTTCCTCATCGCGGGCGGCGTGCAGTACGCGCTCTCCACCTGGCTGGGCAAGTCGTCCAACTTTTCGCGCGACGCGGTCACCTACGCCTCCTTCGGCGCGCAGGCGCTGGTCTTCTTCCTCGCCGGCTTCGTCTTGTCCTTCGTCGGCCGCGGCTACAGGCCGGTGGAGAACGGCATCGCGGCGCTGATCACCGGCGTCATCGCCTTCTTCGTCCTGCGCTGGCTCAAGCCGCCCTCGTTCTCCTACGATCGCTTCTTCGCCTCCACCGGCGAGCTGGTCGTCTGGGCCGCCGCGGCAGCCGTGGGCTCGTGGCTTCTGGCGATGTGGGGCGCCTCGTTGGGCCTCCTGGTCGGGGCCGCCGGCCATCTCGACCTGCGCTTCCGCTACGAATGGGGAATTGCCCGCACGCACTTGCGCCTCAACAAGCGCACCGTCTTTCTGCTGCTGGCCGTGGGCCTCGTCGTGCCGGGTCTCCAGTTCGCGGCCGGTGTGCTGGCGCAGGCCTCCGATCAGGCGCGGCGCGGCGCCGCGGGCGTTCACTCCATTGCCATCGATCCGCTGGCGTTGGGCGTCTCGATCCTGGCCGTGCTGGCCGCGGTGCTGGGCCTTGGCCGCTGGTTCTTGGGCATGCGCCGCCTCGCCGCGCTTCCCGCCGGTCAGCGGCGCAAGCGGCCCGCCACGGTGGTGATGACCGCCATCTCGGTGGCCGGCGTCTCGGTGGGCGTCTGGGCGCTGACGGTGGTGCTCTCGGTGATGAGCGGCTTCGAGGCCGACCTGAAGCACAAGATCCTCGGCACCAACTCGCACGCGCTCTTGATGAAGTACACGTCCGAGTTTCCCGAGTGGAAGGGCGTCGTTCCCACGGTCACCGCGGTGGCCGGCGTCTCCGGCGTCTCGCCCTTCATCTTGAACGAGGTCATCCTCTCGCACGACCAGACGGTCACCGGCGCCGAGCTGAAAGGCATCGACCCCGCGACGGTGGGCAGCGTCAGCGATCTGCCCAAGCAGGTCATCGCCGGCCAATTGAATTGGCTGGGCGATCCCAAGTCGATGCCGACCACGCTGGTGCAGCCCAACCAGAACGAGAAGCTGGAGGGCCCGGAGTACGACCAGTTCCTCGAGGACACCTTCGCGCGCCGCGAGAAGCACCCCGAGGAGCAGAAGAAGCTCGAGCCCGAGGTGCTGAAGAACCTTTCGGCCATCTGCATCGGCAAGGAGATGAGCCACCAGCTGCGCGCCTGGGTGGGCGACGTGGTGAACGTCATCACTCCGCTGGGCGGCGAGATGACGCCGTCAGGCCCGGTGCCGCGCAGCCGGCCGTTCCGGGTGGCCTGCATCCTCTACTCGGGTATGTACGAATATGATTCGAAGTTCGTCTATATCGGCATTCCCGAGGCGCAGAAGTTCTTCAAGATGGGCGACAGCATCACCGGCCTCGAGCTCAAGTTCTTCGACGTCGACGCCGCGCGCGCCATCGGCCGCCGCATCGTCGCCGCGCTGGGCGGGTTCCCTTATCGAACCAAGGATTGGGCAGAGCTGAACCGCAACCTCTTCTCCGCGCTGAAGCTGGAGAAGCTGGCCATGGCCATCATCCTCACCTTCATCGTCCTGGTGGCCTGCTTCAATATCTTGAGCACGCTGATCATGCTGGTGCTGGAGAAGACGAAAGAGATCTCCATCTTGAAGAGCATGGGCGCGCGCGACTCCAGCGTGATGAAGATCTTCGTCGTCGAAGGGCTGACCATCGGGGCCATCGGCACGGCCATCGGTTTGCTGCTCGGCCTGGCTTCCTGCTCGTTCATCGAGCGCTTCGGCCTGCAGCTCGACCCGGACGTCTATTACATCAGCAACCTACCGGTGACGGTCGACGGCGCGCAGTTCGCCGTGGTGGCCGCCATCAGCCTGGCGCTCAGCTACCTGGCCACTCTCTACCCCGCGACCAAAGCGAGCAGGCTCTCGCCCGTCGACGGTTTGAGGGAAGAATGACCGAGCCCTTGATCGAAGCGCGCGAAGTCCATAAGTCTTATTGGCTGGGCGAGAAGGAGATTCACGTCCTGCGCGGCGCCTCGTTCTCGCTGCAGGCCGGCGAGATGGCCAGCCTCGTCGGCCCCAGCGGAGTGGGGAAGAGCACCTTCCTGCACGTCATCGGCACGCTCGACCCGCCCACCAGGGGCGACGTGCTCTTCGACGGCCGCGTGGCCTCGGCCATGGGCGAAGAAGAGCTGGCCAACTTCCGCAACCGCGGCGTCGGCTTCGTCTTCCAATTCCACTACCTGCTGCCCGAGTTCACCGCGCTGCAGAACGCCTCCATGCCCGGGCTCATCAACCGCATGTCCCGCGACGAGGCCGAGCAGGCAGCCGAGGAGATGCTCAAGGTGGTCGGCCTCGCGCACCGGCTCGATCACAAGCCGGGCGAGCTGTCGGGCGGCGAGCAGCAGCGGGTGGCGCTGGCCCGCGCGCTGGTGCTCAAGCCGCGGCTGCTCCTGGCCGACGAGCCCACCGGCAACCTGGACGAGGCCACCGGCGAAGGCATCCACCAGCTGCTCGTCGAGTTGAATCAGCAGCTGGGCATCGCCGCCATCGTCGTCACCCACAACCCGCGCCTGGCCGAGCGGATGCCCCGCCGCCTGCGCCTCGCGGACGGCCTCGTGATCGACGCTTAGCAATTCCAAATGAGTGAGTTGCATAAGTTTCCAGTAGCTTCCTTGCCGCCCGATACAGAGCTTTGCGGCAAGGAGAAATTACAACCATGAAGAACATCGGGTGGATCGCGGCAGCCGGTCTCTTGGCCGGTTGCGCGATGGGCGGATCGGAAACCAGGCAGCAGCAGTCTGAAACTGTCTCCGCGCAGAGCTCTGCGGCGGGGTCCTATCAAGCGGCGGCCGACGCGCAGAAGCGCGCCACGGCCGAGCAGCAAGCAGCCGAAGAGGCGCACCAGCGCGTGATCGAGGCGCAGAAGGCGCTGGCGGATGCTGAAGCGCGGCAGCGTGGACAGCAGGCGAAGGCAGACCAGGCACAGGCTGACGCCCAGCGGCTGGCATCGGCGGCCACGCAGCAGGGCGCGCTCTCGCAGCAGCAGGCGTACCAGAACCAGCAGCAGGAGACCCGGCAGCATCAGGAGAGAATCGAGCAGAATCAGCGTTGGACGGAATCGCAGAGCATCCAAGGCACGGTGGTCAGCGCGAGCAACGGCAACATCGCCGTCCGCACCGGCGATCAGCAGACGCTGAACCTGGGCGTCAGCGACAACACCGCCGTCATCCTCGACGGCCGTCAGTCGAACCCCGCGCAGCTGATGCCGGGAACCGACGTGCGCGCCTCGTACCAGATGGTCGACGGCCACGCCCAGGCGCTCCGCATCCGCGCCAGGTCGAGCAGCGACACGCAGCCGCGGCAGCAACAGCAACAGCAGCAGGCGCTGCCGCAGGACACCCAGCCGCAGCCGATGGCCCCGCAGCGCTAAGGGCAGCTCAGGCGTTGAAGACCAGGAGCTCGTCCACTGGACCGCGCGCCCCGCCTTTGCTGTTGACGAAGCGGGGCGCCTTCACCAACCGCTGTTCGAAGCCCG
>DATBAA010000919.1:0-2620 GCA_036271755.1 Myxococcales bacterium
TGCAGATTCCCGGCCTCGTCCACCACCGCGACGGTGATCTTGATGCCGAGCTCCGCGGCCTTCTTGTGCGCCCCGGCGACGACCTTGTTCACTTCCTCGAGCTTCAGCGGCATGTCGTTCAAACTCCCTGGTAGAGCCCGGCCGTCTGCGCGCGCAGGCGGATCAAAGGCAGCACAGCTTCACAAACAGGCATCGGCGTTCTGGTCAAGCGGCCAAGCTCGACGACCGCGCCCAGCAAGGGGTCGATCTCCATCGGGCGGCCGCGCTCCAGATCGATCAGAGTCGACGGCTTGTGCACGCCCACGTCGGCCGCTCCTTGGATGCGCGCGTCCACGTCGATGGGGAACTTCACGCCCAGCTTCTCGGCCACCGCCTGGCCTTCGAGCATCATCGTCCGCGCCAGCGCCTTGGTGCCCGGGTTGGCGATGACCGCCGAGATCTCCGTCATGGTCAGCGCGCAGATCATGTTGAAGGACAGGTTGCCCCACAGCTTGACCCAGAGGTTGTCGCGGATGCTGGTGCGCACCGGCGCGCGCAGCCCGGCCTTGATCATCATCTTCGACAAAGCCGTGGCGCGCTCGCTCTTGCTGCCGTCGGGCTCGCCCAGATCGAAGCGGTTGGAATACTGGTGCTGCACGACGCCCGGCTCGATCAGATCGGTGGCCGGATAGACGATGCAGCCCACCACGCGAGACGGCGGCAGCTTTTCCCAGAGCTTGCCGCCCGGGTCCACCGCCTCGACGAGCTTGCCTTCGTACTCATTGCCAATCTTGTAGAAGTACCACCAGGGCAAGCCGTTGATGGCCGGCACCAGCGTGGTCTTCTCGCCGAGCAGCGGCTGCACCGCGTCGGCGATGGCGCCCAGGCCGTGCGCCTTCACCGACAAGAAGACGTAGTCCTGCGGGCCCGCTTCGTTAGAGTCGGCAGTCACGCGCGGATGCACCACGTGCGTCTTGCCGTCTTCGATCAGCGTCAAACCTCTCGACTTCATGGCCTCGAGGTGCGGCCCGCGGGCAATCAAAGTCACTTCCTCGCCGGCCAGCGCGAGCTTGGCGCCGATATACCCGCCGATGGCTCCTGCTCCGAAGATGCAGACCTTCACTTCGCGAGCCCCAGCTTCTGCGCGAGGCCGATGCGCTGCAGCTTGCCGGTGGCGCCTTTGGGTATCTCGGCCAATAAGACAATCTTACGCGGCACCTTATAGTCAGCCAGCTTGGTGGCGGCGAAGTCACGCAATTCGCGCTCGGTCGCGGTCGTCCCTTCGCGCAGCACCACCGCCGCGGCCACCTCTTCGCCGAGCTTGTCGTGCGGCACCGCGAAGGTCACGCACTGCGCGACCGACGGATGGTCCATCAGCACCACGTCCACCTCGACCGGCGAGATCTTCTCGCCGCCGCGGTTGATCAGCTCTTTCAATCTGCCAGTGAGTTGCAGATAGCCTTCACCATCGATGGAGCCCTGGTCGCCGGTGCGGAACCAGCCCGCGGTGAAGGCCTTCGCGTTCGCCCCCGGATTGGCCTCATATCCCGGAGTGACATTGGCTCCGCGAATGACGATCTCGCCGATCTCACCCGCGCCGAGCAGTTTGTTCTGCTCGTCCATGATGCCCACTTCGGGACCTGCCGCGACGCCGACGAAGCCGGGCTTGCGGGCGCGCGGCGGCAACGGATTGGAGGCCATTTGATGCGCCGCCTCGGTCATTCCATAAGATTCGATGACCGGCGCCTTGAAGGTCTTCTCCAGCTCGAGCATGACCTGCGGCGGCAGCGACGACGACGACGAGCGGATGAGCCGCAGCCGGCTCCTGCCGACGATGTCCACGTTCCGCTCCGCGCGCGCGAGGATGGCCTGGTGCATGGTGGGCACCGCCGTGTACCAGGTGGGCTTCACCTCCTCGAGCCAGCCGAAGAACTTGAGCGCGTTGAAGCCGGGCGTGCAGTGCACGGCAGCGCCGGCGTTCACGGAGCTGAGCACCGCCGCCATCAGGCCGTGGATGTGGAAGAGCGGCATGATGTTCAGGCAGATGTCTTCCGGCTTCAGCAAAAGGGTGCCGCTGATGTTGCGCGCGGTGGCCATCAAGTTGCGCTGCAGCAGCGGCACGATCTTGGGCCGCGAGGTGGTGCCGGAGGTGTGCAGCACCAGCGCTTCGTCGTCGTCCTGCGCGGGCCCGGGCTTCGCGACACTGCCGCTCAGCTTGTCGACCGGTTCCAGAGTGAACGAGCCCACGCCCTCTTCGCGATGCGGCACCAGCTCGATGATGGGCACGTTCAGCTTCTTCGCCACCTCGCGCGCCGGCGACTGCATGCCCCGCTCGATCACCAGGGCCTTCGAGCGCAGGTCATTCAAGTAGAACTCGAACTCGTCGCCGCGATAGGCCGGATTCAAAGGCGCCGTCACCGCGCCGGAGGCGATGCACATGAACGCCGCGGCCATCTCCGGCCCGTTGGGCGCGACGATGGCCACGCGGTCTCCGCGGCCGATGCCCAGCTCATTCAAGCGGGCGATGGTCCGCGAAGCCAGCGACCGCAGTCCGGCGTAGCTGAGCGGCTTTGCACCTTCGACGCCGCCGATGGCGGTGGCTGCGTCCTGACCGTTCTTCAATAGATCGACAATGGGCATC
>DATBAA010000920.1:0-5400 GCA_036271755.1 Myxococcales bacterium
GACGTGGCTGCCGCGCCGCCGGAATTCGAGCATGGCCTCGACATGCTTCGCCATCGAAGCGATGGACCGCTTTTGATACTCGACCGGATCCTTCGCGCGAAGCTCTGCGGCCGTCTGCATCGACAGCCCGATCGGAATGTATCCATTCAGTGGATCGTGCGCGCTGGTCTGATCGGTGACCAGATCTGGCTTGAGGCCGCGCCGCAGCAGCTCGGGCAGGATCTCCGCTGCGTTTCCCACCACGCCGATGCTGTGGCCTTCGCCCTTGGCGAGGCACTCGTCCACGCGCTTCAGCGCCTCGTCGAGATTCGGTGCAAGCTCGTCGAGATACTCGTGCTCGACGCGCCGCTTTGCCTTCGCTTCGTCGACTTCGATGCCCAGGAAGGTGGCGCCGCACATCGCCGCGGCCAGCGGCTGAGCGCCTCCCATGCCGCCCAGACCCGCGCTCACCACCAGCCGCCCAGCCAGATCGGGACTGCCAAAATGCAGCCGCCCGGCCGAAGCAAACGTCTCGTAGGTGCCTTGGAGAATTCCTTGCGTGCCGATGTAGATCCAGGACCCGGCCGTCATCTGGCCGTACATGATCAGGCCCTGCTTCTCCAGCTCGCGAAACTTCTCCCAGGTGCCCCACTTCGGCACCAGGTTGGAATTGGCCAGGAGCACGCGCGGCGCGTCTGGATGCGTCCGCAAGACCCCGACCGGCTTGCCGCTCTGCACCAGCAGCGTCTCGTCGTCGGTCAGCGATTGCAGCGTGCTGCAGATGCGCTCGAAAGATGGCCAGTCGCGGGCGGCCTTGCCGTTGCCGCCATAGACCACCAGCTCGGCCGGATTTTCAGCCACCTCGGGGTCCAGGTTGTTCTGCAGCATTCGCAGCGCAGCCTCTTGCACCCAGCCTTTGCAAGAGAGCGAAGTTCCGCGGGCAGCGCGAACCGTCTTTGCCATGCGCGCTTCTATTGCAGAGTTGCTACATTGTCGCCATGGAAGAGTGGCGCCGGCATCTCATCGAGGACGACGAGCCGCTGCAGGCCCTCTTGCGCGCGGCGAAGCGCGTGGCCGTATTGGGCATCAAGACCGAGGCCTCGAGCGGACAGGCGGCTTACTACGTGCCGCAAGCGCTGCAGCAGATGGGCCTCGAAATCGTCCCGGTGCCGGTCTACTACCCGGACGTCCAGGAGATCCTCGGCGCCAAGGTGTATCGCCGTTTGCAGGACGTGCCGGGCGAGCTCGACATCGTCGACGTCTTTCGCCGCTCGGGTGACGTCGCCGCCCACTTGCCCGATTTGCTGGCGAAGAAGCCGAGAGCCGTCTGGCTGCAGAGCGGCATCCGCGACGACAAGACCGCGGAGGCGTTGGCGCGCGCCGGCATTCAAGTGGTGCAGGATCGCTGCCTGATGGTGGACTACCGCGGCATCTCCCGGCGGCAGTAGAGCCCGTTTAAGTGTTCGCGCGCGGGTGCCGAAGGACCGGGAATGCCTTCGTACGCAATCCCTCCCGGCCTGCAGGTGTTTGGCGGCGCCATTCAATTCATCGTCGACGGCGGCTTCGGCGAAGCCAGCCTCCGCGCCAGCCGCATCCTCGTCGAAGAGGGAGTGGGAAAGCTCGACGCGAAGGGCGTCATTCTCATCGACAGGAACAGCTGGCATCCGGTCATCGGCACGCTGCGCGCTTACGAGCGCATCGCGCGCGAGCTGGGCGAGATCGTGCTCTACCGCGCCGGCGCATCCATTCCGCCGACGGCGGTCTTCCCGCCCGGCATCCGCGGCGCGGAGGGAGCGCTGCGGTCGATCAACCTCGCCTACTATCTCCACCACGGCATCAACGGAGAGCCGCTCCTCGACGCAGCCAAAGGCGTCTACCGGGGCAACATCGGCGAATACCGCGTCCGCAAGGATGGCGAGCGGCGGGTGTTGATGGAGTGCGAAAACCCGTATCCCTGCGACTTCGATCTCGGCCTCATCGAGGCGATGGCCCGGCGCTTCGAGCCCCGCGCGGCGGCGACGCACGTTGCGTCTGCTCCCTGCCGCAAGCGCGGCGCAAAGCTCTGCTCCTACAGCGTCGCCTGGTAGGCTCGCTTAAGCCACCGCTGGAAGGTGTCGAACGGACAGGGTGTACTCGCGTCCCATCGACCCTGGGCTCCAGGTCTCAGGCGCCTCCGTCTCCGCCATCTTGAAGGGCTTCGGGGGCTTCAGTCTTCTCGCAAGCCGCGTCCTCTACGACGTGGGCGTCGGCGAGTTGGACGACGCGGGGATCATTCAACTGGACGAGACGGTGTGGTACCCGGCCAGCTCTTTTCTTCGCGCCTGTGCGCGCATCGAACGAGAGCTGGGCGCCAGCGTCGTCTACCAGGCGGGTCAGGCCCTCGCGCAATACGTGCCTCTGCCCGAGCGGCGGGACGACATTGAAGGCGCGCTCCGCTCCATCGACGTCGGGTACTACTTGAATCACGCGATGCACGGAGAGCCTCTCTTCGACGTGGCGACCGGCAAGATGAGAGGGGCGATTGGCCACTATGCCGTTGCCCGGGTCTCCGGGCGGCAACTGGTGGCGACGTGCGACAACCCCTATCCGTGCGATCTGGCGCGCGGCATCATCGAGGCGACGGCCAGACGCAGCCAGCCAACGACGACGGTGGTGCACGATACGAAAGTGCGCTGCCGCAAGCGGGGCGGAGACGCCTGCCACTTCATCGTCCAATGGTAGCGCTCCCGGCCGGCCTGCAGAGCTACGGCGCGGGTCTCCAGTCCCTGATCGAAGGCTTCGGTGCGCTCGGTGCTCGCGTCAGCCGCATCCTCCACGAAGAGGGCATCGGCAAGCTCGATACGGCTGGGTTGATCAAGATCGAGAAGAACTCGCTCACGGCGCCGACGCGCCCTGCCGCAAGCGCGGAGGCCTCTTCTGTTCGTGCAGCGTCGCGTGGTGACGGGTTGCGCCGAGCCGCGAAGCTGAGCAGCTTAGGGCGCCTATGCGCCTGCGCCTCTTTGTCCTTCTCGCTACCTGCGCGCTCGCGGCATCCGGCGAGAAAGAGATCCACATGCCCAAGGTGGAAGGCGAGCAGTTCACGCCGCGTCTGGTCGTCGACCGGCAGCTGCGCGGCATGACCGCGTTCGGTTTTCGCGCTCCCGCGGGTTGGAAGGATCAAAGCCGCGTCCTCTGGGATCTGGACAACCCCAACCTGCCGGCGACCGCCGAGGTGATGGCCGAGAACCCCAAGAGCTTGGAAGGTTTTTACATCTACCGGCCGGCGCAGCTCTACGCGGTGCGGCCCGACCCGGGCTACGCGCGCGACGGCTCGGTGGCTTATGGCCTCACCAAGGCCAATCCGGTGCCGCCGCCGCAGGCGCTGGCGATGTTCATCCAGAGCGCGCGGCAGGGCGCGCCCAAGCTCAGGCTCATCGGAATGAAGGACCTTCCCGACCTGCCCAAGGTGCTCAAGCTGAACTACGCGAAGACGCAGAAGGGCATTGGAATCAAGGTCTCTTATGAATTGAACGGCAAGCCCGTCGAGGAGGAGTTCTACTCGGTCTACTACTATCAGGAGATCCCCTACGACGGCCCGCAAGGGCGCACCTGGCAGATCAACTGGGGTTTGATTGGAACCCACAGCTTCCGCGCCGAGGCGGGCACGCTGGACGCGCGGCGGCCGGTCTTCGGCGCCATCATGAAGTCGCTCAAGGGAAATCCGGAGTGGACCCGGCGCGTGGTGGAGGTGCAGAAGAACATCTCCGCGCGCATCCAGCAGCAGCAACAGCAGGGCTGGGATTCGATCGCCGCCGCGGGCGCGCGCAGCCGCGAGATCTCGCGCCAGAACGACGCCATGCTGGCGGCCATCGACAAGCAGCTGGCCGCCTCGCGGCCCGCGCCCAGCGCCAATGGCCGGAGCAGCACCGACCACTTCGACGACTACGTCCGCGGCGTCGACACCACCGACGACCCTTACTGGGGAACATCGCAGCACTCGTCGAGCGAGCAGTACCACTGGACCGACGGCTACGGCTCCTACCGCAACTCCAACGACGCCACCTACGACCCCGGCCAGCATGAAGCGGGCAGCTGGGTACAGGTGCCCACCCGTTAAGCTTGCGCGCCTCGCGTGCCGAGTCCTCCGGGATGGCGCGCGTGGTGATCGGTCCGGACATCCAGGTGTTGGGCGCGGCGGTGAACAACATCATCGAAGGCCTGGGCGCGTTCCGGCTCCTGGCCAGCCACATCTTGAACGACGTCGGCATCGGGTCGCTCGACGAGTCGGGCAACTTCCACCTCGACAAGCAGGCCTGGTACTCGTTCGGAGCCTATCTGCGCGCCTATTCGCGGATGGAGCGCGAGTTGGGCCCGACCATCATCTACAGCGCGGGCCTCACCATTCCGCGCAACGCGATCTTCCCCAAGGGCATCGACAGCCTGGAGACGGGCCTGCGCTCCATCGACGTGGCCTACCACATGAACCACGGCCGCCACGGCGAGGCGCTCTTCGACGCCGCCACCGGCCAGATGAAGAACGGCATCGGCCACTACCACGCGCGCAGAGCCACCGACCGCCGCTTCGAGCTCATCTGCGAGAACCCTTATCCGTGCGATCTCGATCGCGGCATCGTCGAGGCCATGGCCAGGCGCTTCGAGCCGTCGGCGATGGTCTTCCACGACACGAAGAGCCTCTGCCGCAAGTTGGGTGGCGAGAGCTGCACCTTCCACGTGGAGTGGTAGATGATCATCGGTCCCGAGTTCCAGGTGCGCGGCGCCGGCCTGCAGGGCTTCGTCGAAGCCTTCGGCGGGTTCAGCATCCTCGCCGGCCGCTTTCTCACCGACGCCGGCATCGGCACCCTCGACGAGGCGGGGATGATCCAGCTGGACAGCGAGGGCTGGTATTCGATGAACGCCTTCGTCCGCGTCTACCTGCGCATCGAGCGGGAAGTGAGCGCGAGCATCGTCTACAAAGTGGGCTTGAGCCTGCCGCGCAACGTGCCGTTTCCGCCGCACATCCAGGACGTGGAGGGCGCGCTCCGCTCGATCGACGTCGCCTACCACATGAACCACGGCCGCGGCGGCGAGGCGCTCTTCGACCCCGAGACCGGCCTCATGCGCGATGGCATCGGCCACTACAGCGTGCGCAGCCTTTCCAAGCGGCAGGCCGTCGTCGAATGCGAAGATCCGTACCCGTGCGACCTGGACCGCGGGCTGGTCGAGGCGGTCGCCGCGCGCTTTCAGCCGGCCGCGAAAGTCGCCCACGACCCGAAGGTCCGCTGCCGCAAGCAGGGCGGCACCGCCTGCCACCTGGTCGTGGAGTGGTGACGAGTGGTGAACCTCAGACGCGAATGATCGCCAGCCTTGGGTCGAGCCTGAGCAGATTGTAAGGATCGCTCGTCACCACCACCCGCCTGCGGGCTCTTGCACAGAGCACGACCG
>DATBAA010000921.1:0-9796 GCA_036271755.1 Myxococcales bacterium
TCGAAGGCTGGGGTCAGCGAACCTTCGAATGACATCGCGAGCAGATTCGGCATGGCTTGAGCGTGATGCTATCCGGTCCCGCCCGGAATCGCTCCCTGATTCTGCGACTGGGACTGCGAAGGCGGCGGCGGCTTCTCGGGAGACGGCGCGCCCAGCAGCTCGTAGGCGATCTCGTCGCAGGCGGCGGAGGTCTCGTCGACGACGAAGGTGAGGAGCTCGTGCAACGACGCGGAGTCGAGCGGCCCGCCGGCGCGCGCGTCCAGCCAGGTCTCCAGCGCCTTCAGCCGCTCCAGCGAGCGCAGCGCGGGCAGCGCGCTGCTGGCCGGGCGGATGCGCTCCAGCCATTCGCGGGCGCGCTTCAAGCCATGGCGGATGCCGCGCGGAAAGCGAGATTCGAAGACGAGAAACTGCGCCACCGCCTGGCCCGTCACCGGCCCGCGGTGGCTCTTCATGAACGGTTCGAAGCCGTAACAGGCGCGCAAGAGCGAGAGCCAGAGCGAATCTTCCACCACCGTCTTCACGCCGGGCTTCTCACCCGGCGGCGCGTTGATGACCGCGTGGTGGTGCACGTCCAGGATGCGCGCGGTCTGGCCGCTGCGCTCCAGCACGACCCCTAGCCAGATGAAGTTGAGCGGCGTGTCGTAGAGCATGGTGCCGCGGAGCAAGCCCTGACAGAGCTGCGATTCGCGGCGGATGTGCCGGTAGAAGCCATAGCGGTGATCGATGAACTGCTCGCGCGCCGCCGGGCTCTGCATCCAGACGTGCAGCTCGTTGATGGCCTCCCAGGCCTCCAACGAGACCGTCTCGCGGATGCTGCGGGCGTTCTCGCGCGCGGCGCCGATGGAGCGCTTCAAGCACGCCGGCACGTCCTGGCGGAAGGTCAGATACTCCTGCACCACCTCGCCGTCGGCCAGCGCCTCCTCGCCGAAGAGCTTGACGAAGCGCTGCTCCTCGCCCTCGGTGATGATGACCGGCTGCCACGACTGCAGCGGCGTCAGATCGCCGTCCAACGCCAGCGTGGCGGTGACCTGGAGCAGGCGCGCGGTGCTCTCCGCCCGCTCCAGATAGCGGCCAAACCAGAAACAGTGATCGGCTACGCGCGAGATCATCTCTTCAGCACCCAGGTATCTTTCGAGCCGCCGCCCTGGCTCGAGTTGACGACATAAGAGCCTTCCACCAATGCCACGCGAGTGAGTCCGCCCGGCAAGACCCAGGGGCCGCCGCGGCCGAACAACAAGTACGGCCGCAGGTCGACGCGGCGCGGAACGACTTTAGCGTTCGCGCGGTCCCAGGTCGGGCAGGTGGAGAGCTCGACGCGGTGCTGGGCGATGTAGCGGCGCGGCTCGGCTTTGATGCGCCGGGCGAACTCTTCGCGCTCTTCCAAGGTCGATTGCGGGCCCATCAGCATTCCATAGCCGCCGGCCTCGTCCACCGCTTTGACCACCAATTGGTCCAAATGCTCCAGGACATAGGCGCGGTCGTCGTCGCGCATGCATAGGTAAGTTGGCACCTGCTCGAGCAGCGGCTCTTCGGAGAGATAGTAACGAATCATCTCCGGCACGAAGGCATAGATGGCCTTGTCGTCGGCCACGCCATTGCCCGGCGCATTGGCCAGCGCGACGTTGCCTTTGGCATAAGCGCGCATCAAGCCCGGGACGCCAATCAGGCTGTCCTTGCGGAACACTTCCGGGTCGAGAAACGATTCGTCGGTGCGGCGGTAGATGACGTGGACGCGGCGCGGGCCCATGGTGGTGCGCAGCCAGACGCGATCGTCCTCGACGAAGAGATCGGGCGCCTCCACCAGCTCGATGCCCATGGTGCGCGCGAGGAAGCTGTGCTCGAAGTAAGCCGAGTTATAGACGCCCGGAGTGAGGAGGACGACGGTGGCATCGCCGTCGGCTTCGGGAGCGACCGACCGCAAAGTCTCCGCCAGCCGCGCGGGATAGTGATCGACGCGCTCCACCCGCGACTTCTCGAACGACCCGGGAAGGATTCGTTTGGAAGTGAGTCGATTCTCCAAAACATAAGACACGCCGCTGGGCGTGCGCAGATTATCCTCGAGCACGCGGAAGGTGCCCGCCGGATCGCGAATCAAATCGATGCCGCTGACGTGCACGCGCACGCCGCCCGGCGGTTTGATGCCGCGCAAAGCAGGCAGGTAATGCTTGGCGCCCAGAACATAGTCGGCGGGAATGCGGCCTTCCGACAGCATCCGCTGCTCGCCGTAGACGTCGTCGAGAAAGTGCGACAGCGCGATCAGGCGTTGAATCAAGCCGCGCTCGAGCTGCGCCCAGTCTTCGCCGGCGATGAGCCGCGGCAAGAGACAGAAGGGAAAGATTTTTTCCGTGCCTTCGGTGTCTTTATAGACGGAGAAAGTGACTCCTTGGTTGAGCAGCGCGCGCTCCGCCAGAGAGACGCTGCGCGCGAACTCGTCGGGCGTGCGCTTGGTCAGCGCGGCCAGCGCGCGATCGAACGCCGGGCGATAGGAGCCGTCGCTGGCGAAGAGCTCGTCATAGGTGCCGGGTATCGGCTGATAGCCGTCGGCCAGCTTCATCGAGGCACCTCGAAGGGTCCGGGGCGGCCGGCGGGCAGGCGCCGCAAGTCGATGGTCCAAGGAGTGTCGTCGGGCATCTCGGCTTTGTGCGCGCTGATGGGCCACTGCAACGCCGCTTCGATGGTGAACCGCTGCGCGCGGCGCGCCGAAGCTTCGAAGCGCGTCAGCGGCTCGGCGTCGTAGCCGCGGCCCTCCGGATGCCAGACGTGGTACGCGCAGGCGCCCAGGGACCGCTGCGCCCAGCGGTCGATGACGTCGAGCCGGATGGGGTGGTGGATGGGCAAGTGCGGCTGCAGGCTGTGCGGCGGCGCCCAGGCGCGGAAACGCACGCCGGCGGCGGCTTCGCTGGCGCGGCCGGTGGGCATCATCTTCAGCGTGAAGCCGTTGACGAGCACTTCGTGGCGGCCGGGAACGAGGCCCTCGCAGCGCACCTCGATGCGCTCCAGCGACGAGTCGACGTAGCGCGAGGTGCCGCCGCCCGCGGGCTCTTCGCCCAAGACGTTCCACGGCTCGAGCGCGTTGCGCACCTCCAAGAGAACGCCGCCGGCCTGCATCTGGCCCGCGACCGGGCAGCGCAATTCGAGAAACGCCCGATACGCCTCGACCGGATGCGGCAGACCCCGCGAGCTCAAGAAGCCCAAGACATCTTCGAAGTCATTCCAGAGCCACGACGGCAAGAGAAACCGATCGTGCAGCTGCTGCCCCCAGCGAACCAAGGGCGCGCGATACGGGCCCTGCGCGAAGGCCGCACAGAGCGCGCGCATCAATTGGGTCTGCGCGACGGCGAGGCGCGGGTGCGGCGGCATCTCGAAGGCGCGCAGCTCGACCAGGCCCTGGCGGCCATGCGGGGTGCGGTAATCGAACAACTTATCGATGCACAATTCGGCTCTATGCGTATTGCCGGTGACATCGACCAATAGGTTTCTGAAGAGCGCGTCGGAGAGCCAGGGCGCGACCTGGTCTTCCTGCTTGAAAGCGTAGTCGAGCGCGATCTCCATCTCGTACAAAGCGTCGTGGCGGGCTTCGTCGAGGCGCGGCGCCTGCGAGGTGGGGCCGACGAAGAGGCCGCTGAAGAGATAGCTCAGCGACGGATGGTGCTGCAGAAACGTGATCATGCTGGCGAGCAGCTTCGGGTCGCGCAAGAACGGGCTCTGCAACGGAGTCGCGCCGCCCAGCGTGATGTGGTTGCCGCCGCCGCTGCCTGCCTGGCGGCCGTCGAGCAGGTACTTCTCCGAGTGCAGTCCAGAGTGCAGCGCGGCGTCGAAGACGGTCTCGGTCAGCGCGCAGTGCTCCGCGAAGCTGGAGGTGGGCGGCAGGTTCACCTCCAGCACGCCCGGATCTGGAGTGACCGCGAAGCCCGTCAGCAGCGGCGACTTGGGCGGCGGATAGCCCTCGAGCAGCACCGGCGCTTCCACTTGCGAGCGCGCCGCGTCGACGATGGCGATCAGCGCGAGAAAGTCTTGCGCGGTCTGCAGCGGCGGCAGGAAGACGCACAGCGCCCCGCCGCGCGGCTCGACGCAGAGCGCGGTGCGAACGCCCTTGGGCAGCGGCGCGGGCTTGGGCGGCTTCTGCTGCACGATGGCGGTGACGACGCGGTTGGCCTTGTCCTGGCGCTCGCGCTTTTCCTTCTCGGCTTTGTCCGCCAGCTCCATGCCTTCGGGGCCGCGCGGGTCGGGCGGCGAGAAGGCCTCTTCGGCGGGCGGCGGCATGGGCGCGACCGGGCTCAGCGAAGCGAGCGGCAGGCGCAGGCCAATGGGCGCGTCGCCTTGCAAGAGATAGAGGCGCTCGCGGCGGAAGGGCCACCGCTCGCTGCGGAAGGTGCTGTTCGTACACGCCAGCGGCAGCACGAAGCCGGCCTGGGTGGCGAGGCCGCGGTCGAGCACGCGCGCCAGTCTCTGGCGCTCTTCGGTGGCCTTCAAGTCGGTGGAGTGCGGATCGATTCCCAGCGGCAAAGACGATTCATCCTGCAAGAACCGCCACGGATCTTCGAAGGCCTCGTGAACGAAGCCCGCGACACCGCAGCGCCGCGCGATCTCCTGGGCCAGCTTGCTCGCCTCGGGCAACAGCCGCGCATCGTCGGCGCTGCGCGGAGTGCCGGGCGCATGCGTCCAGGCCTCGCGCGCCACCGACCAGAGCGGCTTCAAGTCCTTGCGGCCAATCAGCTCCAGCGTCCAGCGCGGCAAGCTCTCGCCCGGATAATGCTTGCCCTGGCGCAGCAGCATCATTCCGCCCGGCAAGAGCCGCTGCAACAGCTGTCGCGAGAGCAGCAGACCCTGCTCCCACTTGGTGGGCCCCAGCGCCTCGCCGTTCCACTCTGGACGGCTGGTATGCAGGCGCGAGTTGAAGGTGGGCTCGCCGCCGATGGTGAGGTGGATTCCCAGCTGCGCCAGCTTGGCGTCGGTGGCGGCGCCGGCCGCTTTCAGCGCGGTCCAGCTCTCGTCGGTGAAGGGCGCGGTGGGCCGCACTTCGTGGCCCAGGCGGCCGATGCGCACCTCGAACTCGACCGAGTCCGCGCGCACCTCGCTGCTGCCTTCGATGGGCGCGGCCAGGTACGGCACGGCGGTGCAGGCGAGCGGAATGTGGCCTTCGCCGGTGAGCAGGCCGCTCGTGGCGTCGAGGCCAATCCAGCCGGCGCCGGGCAAGAAGACCTCGGCCCAGGCGTGCAGGTCGACCACGTCGCGGGTCACGCCGCGCGGCTGGTCGGGCAGCATTCCCTCGTCGGTCAATTGGACGAGGTAACCGCTGGCGAAGCGCGCCGCCAGGCCGCGCGAGCGCAGCGCGGCGATGAGCAGCACGGCAGAGTCGCGGCAGCTGCCGCGGCCTTCGGTCAGCGTCTCTTCCGGAGTCCAGACGCCCGGCTCCTCGCGAATGACATAGCGGACGTGCTTGCTGACCAGGCGGTTGATCTCCACCACCAGCGGCACGGTCTTGCCGGCGCGAGGCAGGGTCTCGAGAAAGGCCGCGGCGGTCTTGCCGACGTTGAAGGCCTTGTCGCTGGTGTCGAGATAGGGCGCGAGGTCGTGCACGAGCGCGCCATAGCTGAACGGCGCCACGTCCGCGTCAATGTCCAGGGTGAAGTCGAACGGATTGACCGGCCGGATGTCCACCGCCAGCTCCACCGCCACCTCCAGCTCGGGAACGCGCGCGTCTCCCCAGCTGGCGCGGGCGACGAAGTTGCCGGCTGGATCCTGCTGCCAGCGGATCTCTCCCGGAGCGGTGACGCGCAGGCCGTAGCTCTCGATGCGGGCGCGGGCATGCGCCGCGGGCCTCAGGCGGATGAGGTGCGGACCGAGTGAAGTGGGCCGGGGATAGACATAGCGGCTTCGATGCTGGAGCAGGACGCGCACGGTCACGCACCTTAATCGCTGCGCGTACGATGATCCAGGTAACCCGCTAAGCGTGGTTATCGATGAAACGACGAAATTGTAAGGTGGCGGTAAGCTCATTCGCCTGGGAGCGTGCGCCGGGCTGAGCGAGCGCACGCTCGATCGCGGCCTGCACGAGCCGCGGCGTCGCCGTTCCCGAACGCACCAGGACGCCGGCATTGGCGCGCTCGATGGCTTCCATCGCGAGATATTGATCGAGGTTCATCGGCAGGCCGACCAGCGGCGCGCCGGCGCAGAGCGCTTGATAGGCCGTGCTGGCGCCGCCGTTGCAAACGACGAGCGCCGCTTGCCGGCAGGCGAGATCGCCGCGCACGTAGGCTTCGGCGCGAACGTTGGCGGGCAGCCTGGGCATCTTGCGGCCAGCGGTCGCCAGCAGCACGTCGAAGCCGTGCAGCGCTTCGAGCACGGCGGGCAGCGCGCGCAGGTTTCCCGAAGAGCCGAGCGTGACGTAGGCGAGGCGAGAGCTCTTCACTTGCGGCCCGGCGCCGGTCGACCAGTGGATCGGTCCAAGGAAATGATGATGGGCGGGCAGCTGGCGCAGGGGGAAGAGCGCGGGCGGGTCGGCAAAGAGCGTGTGATCGCCCCAGGTGAGCACCTCGGGCAGCGACCCCAGCGGCGGAAGACCGTGGCGCTGGCGAAGCCGGTTCAGCGGGCGCGCGAAGAGGCGGAAGGCCAGCGGCAGCGCTTTGCGAAAGTGCTCGCCGGCCAGCTTCACGCCCAGGAGCTTCACCAGCGGGTGCTCGGGGAGCGGAAAGTCGCGGATGGCATGCGGGCTCCAGTAGGCGTTGGCCAGCGAGGCCACGGGCACTTTGCTGAGCGGACCCGAGACGGCCAGCGACCAGCGCAGATCTCCGACGATGAGGTCCGGCCGGACTTGATCGATGAGCCGCAAGTCGTCCGCGAGATAGGCCCGCAGCGTTTTGTACGAATAGATCGGCAGCCCGAAGCGCACCGCGAAGTCGGCTTTCGACGCGGCGATCGACAGCAGCGGCCAGCGCTGGAACGGCTCCTGGGCCGCGAAGATCGCCGGGTCGAAGCGGGCGCAGGCGAAGTGCACCTCGTGCTCGGCAGCGACCGAGCGGGCGAGCGCCAGCAGGCGCACCACCTGCGCCAACGTCACGGCTTCGGAGACGAAGAGCAGTTTCTTCCGAATGGTATCGACCTCGCCCGCTCATCGTGTATAGCCCGGATGTGGGCGTTTTGAGCGTTTTAGCGACGACGGGAGCTCGAACGTGGAGTTCGTGATCGTAGGTGGTGGGCTCTCCGGGTCGCTGCTTGCCCTCGCGCTGCGCGGGCGGGACATCGTCTTGCTCGAGAGCGGCCAGAGCCTGGGCGGCAACCACCTCTGGTCGTTCCACGAGGGAGATCTGCAGGGCGAAGCGCGGGCGCTGGTCGAGCCGCTCATCGTCGCGCGCTGGCCCGCCTACGAGGTGGCGTTTCCCGGTCACCAGCGGCGCGTCGAGTCTGGATACTTCTCCGTCTCCTCCGATCGGCTGCACCAGGTGGTGACGGCGGCGCTGGGAGATCGCGTGCGCTTCTCCGCGCGGGCGGTGCGGCTCTGGAACGGCGCGGTGGAGTTGGAAGACGGCCACGTGCTCCGCGGCCGCGTCCTCGACTGCCGCGGGCCCGGACAGCTGCAGGGCAAGTTCGCCTGGCAAAAATTTTGCGGCGTGGAGGTGCGCACCTCTCGCGCGCCAACGCTGCCCATGCTGATGGACGCGCGCGTGCCGCAGGTCGACGGCTTTCGCTTCCTCTATACGCTGCCGCTCGCGGCCGACCGCGTGCTGGTCGAGGACACGCGCTTCTCCGGAGACCCGCACCTGGACATCAAAGCCGTGCACGCCTCGGCGCTTACGGCTGCCCGTGCCGCCGGCCACGACGGAGAAGTGCTGCGCAGTGAGCACGGCGTGCTGCCGCTGCCCATCGACCGCATGCCCGATGGTCAAGGCCTGGGTTATGGCGGCGGCTACTTCCACCCCGTCACGGGCTACTCGCTGCCGCTGGCCGCCAAGGTGGCGGTGAGCGTGGCGCGCGGCGAGCCGCTTCCCCATTGGCGCGGCGCCCAGCGCTTCGGGCTGCTCTTGAACCGGCTGCTCTATCGCGCCACGCAGCCGGAGGATCGCTTCCGCGTGCTCTCGCGCTTCTACCAGCTGCCCGAGCCGGTGCTGCGCCGCTTCTATGCGCTGGAGAGCACGCACCTGGATCGCGCGCGCATCCTCTGCGGCCGTCCCCCGCGCGGGGTCTCGCTGCTGCGCGCGCTGGGAGCGCTGACGTGAGCGGCCGCGCCATCTGGCTCGCAGACGAGCGCCCGCTCTTCGCCTTTCTCGAGCGCAGGCTGCGCGCGCCCATGCTGGAGCCCGTGCTGCTGGCGCCGCTGCGCGAGTTCCTGGCGAGGCCCGGCAAGCAGCTGCGCGCGCAGCTGGTGCAGCTCTCGTGGGACCTGGCCGGCGGCCACGGCGACCTGCCGCCCGAGCTGCCCATGGCGCTGGAGCTGCTGCACGCCGGCTCGCTCATCGTCGACGACTTGGAGGACGGCGCCGTCGAGCGCCGCGGCTCGCCCGCGCTGCACCTGCTCACGGGCCTGCCGGTGGCGCTCAACGCCGGCAACTGGCTCTACTTCGCCGCGCTCGAGCTCCTGGACGCGCTGCCGCTCGACGATCACCGCGGCGTGCTGGTGCATCGCCGCGCCCATGCTCAGCTGGCGCGCTGCCACGAGGGCCAGGCGCTGGACGTGGGCGTGCGCATAAGCTCGGTGCAGCAGGGAGAAGTGGAAGGTCTTGCGCGCGCCATCTCCGAGCGCAAGACGGGCGGCCTCTCGGGCTTGTCGGCCTCGCTGGCGGCCATCTGCGCGGGCGCGGGTCCCAGCGTGGAGGTGGCGTTGCACGAGTTCGGCGTCTCGCTGGGCCTCGCGCTGCAGATCCTCGACGACTGCTCGGCCATCTCCTGCGAGGCGCGCCACGAGAAGGGCCGCGAAGATCTGGAGAACGAGCGCGTGACCTGGGCGTGGGCGTTGATCGCGCGCAAGCTCGACGGGCCGTCGTATCGCGCGCTGCTGCGGGCTCCGTCGCTGCCGAGGCTGCGCGAGGTGCTGGGCAACGACGGGCATCTGTTGGGCCGGCGCGAATTGCAGACGGCGCTCGAGTCGCTGCGGCTCGCCCTGGGCTCATCGGCGGCGCTCGACCGCGCAATGACTTTGTCGCAGCTGCTGGAGCAGAGCTATGCGTAAGCGCGTCGCGGTCATCGGCAGCGGCTTTGGCGGGCTCGCGGCGGCCGTGCGGCTGCAGGCGCAGGGCTTCCAGGTGGTGCTCTTCGAGGCGCGCGACAAGCCCGGCGGCCGCGCTTACGTCTACCAAGAGAACGGATTCACCTTCGACGCCGGCCCCACCGTCATCACCGCGCCGCAATGCCTGGAAGAGGTCTTTACCGCCGCGGGCCGCAAGCTGTCCGATTATGTCGACTTACTGCCAGTCACTCCTTTCTA
The DNA here is from genome assembly GCA_036271755.1 of Myxococcales bacterium. Taxonomy (GTDB): domain Bacteria; phylum Myxococcota; class Myxococcia; order Myxococcales; family 40CM-4-68-19; genus 40CM-4-68-19. The sequence goes on from DATBAA010000921.1 coordinate 9,422, forward strand.
TCGATTGCTCTGGAGCGACGGCGATTCTTTCGACTATGACGGAGATATCACCGCCGCCGTCGGCCGCCGCGCTCCGGCGGACGCCGAGGGATATGCGCGGTTCGTCGACTACTCACGGCGCGCCTATGTCCGTGGTTATGAAGAGCTGGCGTCCGCGCCGTTCCTGCGCTTCGCCGACATGCTCCGCGTCGCGCCGGATCTCATGAAGCTGCGCGCGGACAGGTCTGTCTATGCCACCGTCGCCCGCTTCGTCCGCGACGAGAAGCTGCGTGAGGCGCTCAGCTTCCATTCGTTGCTGGTGGGCGGCAATCCCTTCGAGACCAGCTCGCTCTACACGTTGATTCACTATCTGGAGCGATCGTACGGCGTGTTCTT
>DATBAA010000922.1:0-9872 GCA_036271755.1 Myxococcales bacterium
GACGAAGACGAAGTTGACGGGCGACTTGCGGCCCGCGGCCTTGATGGCGTGCAGCGCAGCCAGGAACGCCGACTCGGGCCCCTTCTGGTTCACCGCGCCGCGGCCGACGATCACCTTGCCGAAGCCGGGCTTGTCGACGAGGCGCGCCTCGAGCGGCGGCGAGGTCCACTCCTTGGGGTCGAACTGCTTCACGTCGTACATGAAGTAGAGACCCACCGTCGTCTTCGCGCCCGCGTCCAGCGTGGCGAAGACGCCCGGCTTGCCGTCGGTGGGCACCTTTTCGGCGCGCTGGAAGCCGGCGTCCTTCAAGAGGTCGATCATTCGCTGCGCGCCCTCTTCCGAGTTCAACCCTTCGGCGGCGATGCTGGGCAGCGCGATCCACTTCTGCAGCCGCTCGAGCGCCTCGGCGTGGTGCAGCGGAATTTGATCGTAGACCGGCTTGAGATCCGGCGAGGCGGCCAGCAGCGCGGCGAGCAGGAGTGAAGTCATTCGCGCACTCTGCTGCGCCGGGCGCGCCTGTCAAGTCACTCAGGGACGACGCGGCGGACCGCGAAGTTTTCCAGCACCGGGAAGCCGCCGGTGGTGCTCGCGGTCTTGCCGTCCGCGCTGACCGTGCCGTCGCTGATCTTCGCCCAGCCCGCATAGGGCGCCCACGTCTGGCCGACGTCGAGGGATTGGATCCAGAACTCGACCGCGCTGCCGGCGGGCCACGCCAGAGACGCCGGCACCGCCACGGTGACCTTGGCAGGCGGGCAGATGGTGGTCTCGGCGGGCGCGAGGCCAAAGACCAGGGCGACGTCCGCCGGCGCGTTCGCCAGCACCGGGCCCAGGTTGGTGAGCGGAATGCTTGCCGCGCGGAACATCTGCTGGTCGGCGGTCTCGTAGATGAGGGGGTTGATGCCCACCGCCGCGCCCGCGGGAACGCTCACCGTGACGTCGCCCGAGACCGCGTTGGAGCCGGGAGTGAGCGGCGCGCCCGCCTTGCCCGAGAGTTTGGCGGTGCCGAGCTTGCCGGTGCCGATCTTGGTGAAGTCGGTGTTGGCGGCCGTCAGCGGAATGCCGAACTCCGCGTAGTCGACGGCGTCGCCGTATTTGAAGGCGGGAATCTTCTCGCTGCGGCTGAAGCTGACGGAGGCCGCGCCGCTGGCGTTGGTCTCCTCCGGCTGCGAGGAGATGTCGAGGCCGGTGATGAAGACCGGCTGTCCCGCCGCCATGGCCGCGCCGGTCTCGTCCACCAGGTTGGCCGTCACCGTGCCCGCGACCAGCGCGGCCGTGCCGCCGTCGAACGTCGTCGCGGGTGAGCAGGACGCCGTGCCTCCGTCGAGCGTTCCGCTGTCCGGCGCGCCGCTGTCCGGGCTGCCGCTGTCCGGAACGGTCCCGCCGGTCTGGGAGTTGTCGTTGGTCCCGCAGGCGAGCAGCGAGCAGAGCAGGGGCAGGGTCGCGATCAGCCGGCAGCGCATCATTTCTGTATAGGCGCGGTACCGGCCCGAAAGATGTCAGCCCTTGGTCGCCTCGCCGCAGGAAGCCCCGAGCCGGCTCGCGCCCCACACTACGACGCACTGGTTCAGCACGTCGGCGCCCAATAGACCGCGAACTGCACCGGGACGTTCTCCACCGCCAGGCCCATGCCGGAGGAGACGAGCCCGGCGGTCACGCTGACCTTGCCCTTCGTCGACATCATCGAAGCCAGCGCCTCGTTGTTTCGCGACAGCGCGCTGCGGCTCGCGCCGCTGTCGATGATCAACGACGAGTCGACGCCGTTGATGGTGACCTTCGCCACCCGATGGTTGTCCAATTCGCAGGTCTTGTAGTCGAGCTCCTGCAGGCCGGCGATGCTCTTCAGCGCCTGCTCCTCGGGCTCGTAGCGAAGCTGGTCGTGGCCGAGATCGATGATCAGCGCCCAGCCGGAGGTCACCAGGTCCTGCGGGATGAGCAGCCCTTCGGTGGTGGAGTCGTCGGATCCGTTGACCAGGAAGTCGATCTTCTCCGGCGTCGGCGCGCCCGCGAACAGGACGGGCACGTCGTAGGCCCGCGGCATGCTCAATTGGTTGCCGTTGACGTCGATCATGATCGGGTCGGCGACGCCGGTGCGGAAGGGGATCTTGTACTGGTAGACGAAACCGGCCGGCAGCAGGCTGCGCGCTCCGCCGGTGTCCACCAGCAGCTTCAGCGGCCGGCCGTTGACCGTCGTGTCGAGCCAGGCGCGAGTGGAGCCCTGCTGCCGATCGACGGTCAGCTTGAGCAGGTGCGCGGACGGTGGCGCACGGTGCGCGCACGCCGCGGCCAGGATTGCAGCGGCGAAAACGGAGAGCTTCGATTGAATGGCCACGAAGCCGTCCTAACCGACCCGTCCGGGCATTCCGGAAGGATTTTGGACGGGGTATCCACGCCCCGGCCAAAGCCCCAGCCTGGTGACTCGCCACCCCAGGCGGTCACGGAGTTTCAATGGTTTGGCCGTGGCACACCGCGCGCATTGGAAAGGCGGCGGAGGTTTGACCATGCGGATGCAAAGCGCAGCGCTGACGTATACCGGCCGCCGGAAGAACAACGAGGACGACTACTGCTGCGTCGACGACGCGGGCCTCTTCGCCGTGGCCGACGGAATGGGCGGCTACGAGGGCGGAGAGGTCGCGAGCAGGCTCACGGTGGAGGCGCTGGAGCGCTTCGTCCGGCGCGTGGCCAAGGACGGCGAAGCCACCTGGCCTCACGCCGCGAATCCCAAGCTGACGCTGCAGGAAAACGTCGTCTCGGTGGCGGTCCACTACGCGAACGACTGCGTGCTGGAGCAGCGCAAAGGGCCGCTCTCGGAGATGGGCGCGACGGTCGCCGCGATCTACGTGCGCGGCAACGAAGCGATCATCTGCCACGTCGGAGACAGCCGCGTCTATCGCCTGCGCGACGGAGCGCTGCAGCAGCTCACGCGCGACCATTCGCTCTATGCGGAGATGCAGGCCAAGGGTCTCGAGCTGCCGCCCAGGGAAGAGTACCCCTATGCCAACGTCATCACCCGCGCGCTGGGCGTCATGAACGGCGAGCAGCCCGAGCTGCGGCGCGAAGAGGCGTTGCCCGGCGACACCTTCCTGCTCTGCACCGACGGCCTCACCGAAAAGCTGCCCGAGAGTGAAATGGCCAGACTTCTGGCCAGCAGCGATTTGACCCAGGCCTGCAAGGCGCTGGTGAGCGAGGCGTACAACCGCGGCGGCCGCGACAACATCACCTGCGTCCTGGTGCGGCTGTTACCCTGAGTCGTCCTCCGTCGGCGCCGCCGGGACGAGGCCGTGGCGGCGCAGCAGCGTGCGCAGGTGCTTGCGGTCGAGCCCGGCCTCGCGGGCCGCTTGCGAGATGTTGCCCTCGCAGCGGCCGAGCAAGTCGCGCAGGTAGCGCGCCTCGAACGCGTGCAGCACGGCGGCCTTGGCTTCGCTGAACTCCAGGTCCGCGCGCACCGGCACCGCCTCGTCGCCCCCGGCGGACTCGAGCGAGATGTGCAGCTCGGCAAACGACCGCGCTCCGGGCGAGAGCGCAAAGGCGCGATCGACGGTGTTGCGCAGCTCGCGCACGTTGCCCGGCCAGGAGTGCGCCCGCAGCAAGTCGGCGCCCGGACCTTCGATGGGGCCTGCCGCTTCGAGCCCGCGCCTGCGCAGCAACTCAGTCACGATGGGCGCGATGTCCTCTCGCCGCGACCGCAGCGGCGGCAGGCGCACGCGCACCACCGACAATCGATAGAAGAGATCGGAGCGGAAGCTGCCCTCGGCGACGCGCGACGAGAGATCTCCGCTGGCCGCCGCGATCAAACGCACGTCCACCTCGCGCTCCGCGTCGGCTCCCACCGGCCGCACGCGCCGCTCCTCGATGACGCGCAGCAGCCGGGCCTGCGCCGCCGGCGAGACCTGCGCCAGCTCGTCGAGAAAAAGCGTGCCGCCAGAGGCTCTTTGAAATGCGCCAGCTCGCGTCCCGGAGGCTCCGGTGAAAGCTCCCTTCACGTGGCCGAACAGCTCGCTCTCCAAGAGCGTCTCGGGCAAGGCGCCGCAGTCCACCGCCACGAACGGCCCGCGGCGCCGCGAGCTGCCGTCGTGCAGCGCCCGCGCCGCCAGCTCCTTGCCGGTGCCCGTCTCGCCCTCGACCAGCACGGTCACGTCCGAGCGCGCTGCCAATTCGAGCACCGCGAACACCTCGCGCATGGCCAGGCTCTCGGCCACCAATTCGCCGCAGCGCCGCGCCTGGCTGGGCGGAATGTCCAGCGGCCGCGCCACCGGCTGGATGCGCAGGAAGCTGTGCCCGACGCGGAAGGTGGCGCCCAGGCCCACGCGCACTTCGCTGACCAGCGAGCCTTCATAGAGCGTTCCGTTGGTGGAGCCGAGATCGCGCACCACGAAGCGGCCGTCCGAAGGCGTGATCTCCAAGTGGCGCCGCGAGACGCGCTCGTCGCTCAGCACCAGCTGGCACGAAGGGTCGGACCCGGCCACCACCGCGCTCTGCCGCAGCACCGCCGCCCGGCCGCGATCTGGACCGTCGATGACCAGCAGCTCGGCGCGCGCCGACTCTTCCGCGCCGGGAAAGATCTCGCTGTGAACGGTGGCGATGGTCCGCGGCACGGGCCTATTGTAATGCGAATGCAGGCTTTGCCCCGCCAGATCGGCCCGTATCGCGTCGTGCGCCGCATCGGCCAGGGCGGCATGGCCGACGTCTTCCTGGCGACGGCCTTCGGCGCCTCGGGCTTCGAGAAGAAGGTGGCGCTCAAGGTGCTCTTGCCCGAGTGGCAGGGCAACGCGGAGATCGAGCGGCTCTTGATCGAGGAGGCGCTCTTGGGCGCGCTCTTCTCGCATCGCAATCTCGTGCAGGTGCACGACCTGGGCACCGCGCAAGGCAGCTACTTCCTGCGCATGGACTATGTCGACGGCGCCGATCTGGGAGCGCTGCTGCGCGTGCAGCGTCCGCCGCGTCCTGTCGCACTCTTCATCGCGGCCGAGATCGCGCTGGCCCTCGACTACCTGCACAATCTGCGCGGAGACGATCAGAAGCCGCTCGGGCTCGTCCACCGCGACATCTCGCCCTCGAACATCCTCTGCTCGCGCGCCGGCGAGGTGAAGCTGGGCGACTTCGGCATTGCCAAGGCCACGCTGCTCGCCGGCAACACGCGCGGCGGCGTGCGCAAGGGCAAGTACGCGTACATGGCGCCGGAGCAGGTGGACGGCGCGACGCTCTCGGCGCGGACCGATCAGTTCGGCCTGGGCGTGATGCTGGTGGAGATGCTCTCCGGATACCGCCCCTTCGACGGCGACAGCCCGCTCGAGACCATGGAGCGCATCCGCGCCGCTGCGCCGCCGCCGCTGGTCGAGCTGGATCAGCCGCTGCGCGAGCTGCTGCTGCGCTGCCTTACGCGCGACCCGCTGCGCCGCTTCGAAGATGCGGGTCCGCTGCGCGCGGCCATCCTCGGGCTGTCCGAGCCCATCGCCGGTCCGGAGCAGCTGGCGGCCTGGGTGAACGCGGCCCTGCGCCTGCGCGGTTGAAATGTTTCCCGCGCGCCGGCGTAAGATGTGGCCGTGGATCCAATCATCGTCAGAGGCCTGGCAGAAGCGCTCGCGCCCACGGTCGCGATCCTGGGCATCAGCGTCATTCCCATCTCCATCGTCTTCATGTCCAAGTACTTCAAGCTGCGCACGCGCGAGATGGAGCTGGACGCGGAGTCGCACGGGCGCGAGATCGAGGCGCGGCTGCGCGCGCTGGAGTCGCGGCAGGGTTCCACCGAGTCGATGATCTCGGCGCTGGCCAACGGAATGAAGGGCGGCCAGGAGTCGAATCGAAGCCTGATGGAGGCGCCGCCGGACGCGCCGCTGCACTCTCGGCCGCCCGTGGCTCGCATCGGGGAGAAGTAGGGCTGTCTCTAGAGACGTAGAGCTGTCTCTTCGGATCAACCGCGAAGGATGCGAAGCGCGCGAAGGGGCTGCGGCTCAAGTCATCTTTTGGAAGTGAGTCTTGGCGGCGATCGCTTGTTCGCGCGCGGCCTTGGCTTCTTCGCGGGCCTTGGTCGCGGTCCCGGCCGCTCTTGCGGCGGCTTCGGCGGCCTTCTCGGCGGCCTTGGCGGCTTTGAGTGATTCGGCTTCGGCCTCTTTGGCGGCGTGCTCGGCCTTCGTAGCCGCGGCTTCGAGTGAGCCTGCATGAGCGGCCAGCTTTGCCGCTTCCTTCTCCGCGGCGGCCTTTGCGGCTGCCTTTTCCGCGGCAGCGGCGCCGTCTTTTTCAGAGGTGGCGGACTGCTTCTCCTTCGCGTGCGGCTTCGCTGCGGCCTTGGCTTGCAGCGGCTGCATCGTAGCGCCCAAGAGCGCGCCAAAGCCGGCGGGCTGAAGCTCTTCCAGCAGCCGGCCCTCGAGCAGCGCCTCAGGGTCGGCCAGCGCGCTGGCCTGCAGCGTGTCGTGGATGCGCCGCTCCAGCGCTTCGTCTCCGGCCGCGGAAGTCAACGCCTGCAGCGCCGCGCGCTGTTCGCGCATTCCCTCTCGCACCTCGTCGCCCGTCAGGCCCTTCTCTTGCGCCTCGCGAATCCGCGCCGTCGCTTCGACCAGCGCCTGCAGCTCCTTGGGGGCGCGCCGGGCCAGCTGATTCACCAGCCAAAGCGCCTTCGAAGGCTTGCGCAGCGCCGCCACGGCCTTGGCCTCCTCTTCCTTCCCCGCGTCGCGAAGCTGCCTCGCCAGCGCGTTGCGCGCGCCGGTGAATTCCGCGAGCGGAACCTCAAACAAATCTGCAATCGACTTCACTTGCGCTTATCCTTGCCCCGCAGCACCGTCCGCATCAAGGAGAACGCTTGAAAGCCTTATTGCTGGAGAACATCAGCGGCGCTGCCAGGGCCAACTTCACCCGCGCGGGGTTCGAGGTGGAGAGCCTCACCGGCGCCCTCACCGAAGCCCAGCTGAAGGACAAGCTGCACGACGTCTCGCTCCTGGGCATCCGCTCGAAGACCAACATCACCAAGGCGGCCCTGGAGGCGGCGCCCCAGCTGCTCGCCATCGGCGCGTTCTGCATCGGGGTCGACCAGATCGACCGGGCCTCCTGCAGCCAGCGCGGGGTCGCGGTCTTCAACGACCCGCACAGCAACAGCCGCTCGGTGGCAGAGCTGGCGCTGGGCGAGATCATCATGCTCCTGCGCCGCACCTTCAGCGCCAGCAGCGAGCTGCACGGCGGCACCTGGAACAAGACCGCCACCGGCGCGCACGAGGTCCGCAACCTCACGCTCGGCATCGTCGGCTACGGCCGCATCGGCTCGCAGCTGTCCGACATGGCGGAGGCCATGGGCATGCGGGTCATCTTCAGCGACGTCACCGACGTGCTGGCCCGCGGCAACGCCCGCCGCGTCCAGGTCGAAGAGCTGCTGCAGCAGGCGGACATCGTCACGCTGCACGTCGACGGCAAGCCGCGCAACCGCAACCTCTTCGGCGCTGAAGAGTTCGCGCAGATGAAGCCCGGCGCCATCTTCCTCAACTTGAGCCGCGGCATCGTCGTCGACCACGACGCGCTCGGCGCCAGCCTGAAGAGCGGCCACGTCGCTGGAGCGGCCATCGACGTCTTCCCCAACGAGCCCGCCGGCAAAGGTCCTTTCGCGAGCCCGCTGCAGAACCTGGGCAACGTCATCCTCACGCCGCACATCGGCGGCAGCACCGAGGAGGCGCAGCAGAACATCGGGCAGTTCGTCTCTTCCCGGCTGGTCGAGTACGTGAGCAGCGGCAGCACCGCCATGAGCGTCAACCTGCCCAACTGCCAGCTCGAGCAGTCGGCCGAATCGCACCGGCTCACCCACGTCCACCAGAACGTCCCCGGCATGCTCCTGGCGGTAAACTCCGCGCTGGCGAAGCGGGGCATGAACATCGAGCGCCAGGTGCTCGATACGCGGGGCGACCTGGGCTACGCCATCTACGACGTCAACCAGGCGTGCGACGAAGCGCTTCTGCAAGAATTGGCGAAGATCCCTGGCACCATCCGGGTACGCGCCGCAAGTTAGCCGTCTATGGATGCCGGCCACCAGAAGCAAAGCCGGCTCGCGGACCTGTTCGAGACCAGCGCCGACGAGATCGTCGGCGAGTTCATCCGCAGGTCGCGCGCCGGCGTGACCGCCCGGTCGCTGCCGGAAGAGGACGTGCGCAACGCCCTGCGCGAGTTCCTGCGCGATCTGGGCGGGCAGCTGCGCCAGACGAACGCGCCCGACGAGCCGCCGCGGAACCTGCCGGCCACGCAGCACGGCGAGCAGCGCTTCCGCCTGGGTTATGACATCGGCGCCGTCATCCGCGAATATGGCGTGCTGCACGACGTGATCTTCGACCTCATCGCCGCGCGCAAGGCCGAGATCTCCATGGCGGAGTACCGGCTCTTCTCGCAGTTCCTGGTGGCTGCCATCGCCGACGCCGCCTCCGAACACGAGACGAGGCGCGACGAGGAGCTGCGGCTCTTGAGCGCGCGCCACATCGGCTTCCTCGCGCACGAGCTGCGCAATCCGCTCGGCTCGGCGCGAATGGCGCTCCAGCTCCTCTTCTTCAACAAGGAGTGTCCCGACAACCGCGCGTCCCAATCGCTCCGGCGCGGGCTCGATCGGCTGGCAGAGCTCATCGATCACGCGCTCATCGAGCAGCGGCTGCGGGTGGGCCCGGCGCTGTCGCTCGAGTCCATCGACCTGAAACCATTCTTGACGGAGCTCGCGGCTGAGTCGACGTTCGAGGTGGAGGCCGTGAGGCAGCGCATCGAGATCTCGGTGACCACGGCGCGGCCGCTGATCGCCGACCCGCGGCTGCTGCGGTCCGCGCTCTCCAACCTCATTCGCAACGCGGTGAAGTTCAGCAAGCCGAACGGCTCCATCTGGCTGCGCGCGAAGGAAGCGCAAGGCCGGGTGATCATCGAGGTGGAGGACGAGTGCGGCGGTCTTCCCAAAGGAGAAGTGCAGAAGCTCTTCGATCCGTTCGTGCAGGCCGGGCAGGATCGATCTGGCTTCGGGCTCGGACTCGCCATCGCCAGGCAAGCGGTCGAAGCGCACGACGGCAGCATCCGCGTGCACGACCTGCCCGGCAAGGGCTGCGTCTTCGTCTTGGATCTGCCGGCCGATCGTCCTGGCGCTTAGATCAACCAGGAGTGTGACCGCGCGCACGCAAAAGCGCGTGATGGCGCGCACGAAAAGCGAGCGCCCGGCTGGTTCGCGAAAAGAAAATGCATTTGTCCCACCTTTGGCCCTCGTTTGTACACAGCAGGGGGCGTTAAGCTTTGTTCGTGCATCGGGACGGCGATTACGCGCTCATTCATGTGCTTGATCCTGCGCGCGCCGCGCAGTACTCTGCGCTCGTCGAGCAGCACCATCTCTCCGGCGCGCGTTCCCGCTCTGAAGAAGAGGCCCGCTTCCACGCGCAGCGCCTGGGTCCGGCGGCGCTGATCATCGCGGAAGTGCGCAAGTCTCCAGACGGATTCGATCTGCTCCGCCGCCTGCGCAAGGGCAAGCGCCCGCAGCTGGCGCCGGCGGTGCTCATCTCCGGCTCGCTGCAAGTCCGCAATGAAGCGATCAAGCTCAAGGAGCAATTGGATATCGTCGAGGTGCTGACCGGCTCGCAGCCGCTGAGCACCGTCCGCGCCGCCGTCGCGCGCGCCATCCACCGCGGCCCGCGAAACGGCCGCAATCCGCGGCTGCACGAAGTTCCGCCGCCTTCGCAGCCGCCGCTCATCGGCGCCGGCAAGGAAGAGCTGCTGCAGGCCGCCGCGCGCGATCTGGGCGCCTCCACCGCGCTCGCCTGGTTTGGCTCTCCCGAGGACGGCGAGCTGATGGGCTGGTTCGGCTGGGACACCTCGCTGGTGCCGATGATCGGCGAGCGAGAGGATTGGGCTCCTTTCCGCAACCTCGCCGCCGAGGCGCC
>DATBAA010000923.1:0-4961 GCA_036271755.1 Myxococcales bacterium
TTCGATCAGCGCGTCACGCCCTTGAACAAGAGCACCGCCGGCATCGAGACCCACGCCAACGCGGTGGAGACCATCCTCTCCAAGAAGTTCCTGGTGCGCGGGCCGGTGGTCCAGGCGGTGGAGGTGCTGGTGCTGATCGCGCTGGCGCTGCTCTTCGCCTTCATCTTCTCCAAGGTGAAGGTGCAGCTCGCGCTGCCGGTGGCGGCGCTCTCGGCGGTGGCCATCTGGGCGGGCTCGTCGGTGGCGTTCTGGAGCGGCTACGACCTCTTCGCCGCGCTGCCGCTGGTGGAGCTGCTGGCCATGTTCGTGCTGACGACGGTCTTCCGCTACGCCACCGAGGAGCGCGACAAGCGTCAGCTGCGCAAGGCCTTCCAGCTCTACTTGAACCCCGAAGTGCTCGACGAGATGCTGGACGAGCCGGAGAACTTGCAGCTGGGCGGCAAGGAGCTGCCGCTGACGGTGCTCTTCAGCGACATCCGCGGCTTCACCTCCTTCAGCGAGAAGCTCTCGCCCACCGCGCTGGTGAAGCTGCTCAACGAGTACCTCTCGCCGATGACGGACATCGTCTTCGAGAAGCGCGGGACGCTGGACAAGTACATCGGCGACGCGGTGATGGCGTTCTTCGGCGCGCCGGTGCGGACCGAGCTGCACGCCGCCAACTGCTGCGACGCCGCGCTGCAGATGATGGAGACCTTGGAGCGGCTGCGAGAGAAGTGGCGCATCGACGCGCCGGATACGCCGTTCGTCGACATCGGCATCGGCATCAACTCGGGACCCATGACGGTTGGCAACATGGGCTCGGCCCAGCGCTTCAACTACACGGTCATGGGCAACGACGTGAACACCGCCAGCCGCATGGAGGGCATGAACAAGGACTACGGCACGCACATCCTGGTGAGCGAGGCCACCATCAATTCGGCGCGGCAGGCCTTGAAGGACGACACCGCGTATACGGTACGCGAAGTCGACTCCGTGCGGATGAAGGGCAAGGCCGAGCCGGTGCGCCTCTTCGAGCTGCGTTCGCGCGGCGCGCCGCCCGGCTCGGATCTGCCGCTGCTGGAAGGCTATGCCGAGGCGCTGGCCACCTATCGCTCGCAGCGCTTCGGCGAGGCGCAGTTCCAATTCGAATCATTGCTCGAGCGCTATCCGAGCGACGGGCCGTCCACGGTGATGGTCGCCCGCTGCGTGGAGATGGCGCAAAATCCGCCCGGCCAGGACTGGGACGGCGTCTTCACCATGGCCCACAAGTGAGAGTGATGCCAGTCACATGGAGCGGTGTTTAAATTGACCCGCTAGCTGTAGCGCTGATACGAATCCCGGATGGCGGGCGAGGACGCACTCTTCCAGCGATTCGGTCGTGAGTTCAAGCGTGGCGAGGCGCTCTTCCGCGAAGGAGAGCCCGGCAAGGAGATGTACGTCATCCAGGCCGGCAAGGTGAACATCACCAAGACCGTCCGCGACACGGAGAAGATCCTGGCCACGCTGGGCGCCGGCGAGTTCTTCGGCGAGATGGCCATCTTGAACAACAAGCCGCGCTCCGCCGGCGCGGTGATGGCCGAAGACGGCAAGCTGCTGGTCATCGATCCGCGCACGTTCGAGGCGATGATCCGCGGCAACGTCGAGATCGCGGTGCGCCTGATCAAGAAGCTCTCCGACCGCCTGCAGGACGCCGACGAGCAGATCGAAAACCTGCTGCTGCGCGATCCGAACAGCCGCGTCGTCCACCAGCTGATGCAGCTCTCGGCCAGGTCGGGAAAAGACACGCCGCAGGGACGCCTCGTCGCGGTGAATCTCGCGGAGCTGCACGGCCGCATGGGCCTCACCGCCGAGGAAGTGCAAGAGGCGCTGACCAAGACCGCCAAGGCCAAGATCATCGCCATCGTTCCCGAGGGCGTGGTCGTCCCCGATCTGAACAAGATGCGGAAGTACCTCGAGTTCCTGGAGATGAAAGAGCGGTTCGGGGACTAGATGAAGATCCGCGTCCTCGGCTGCCACGGTGGAGAGCTTCCCGGCCACCGCACCACCTGCTTTCTCGTCGACGGCAAGCTGACCGTGGACGGCGGCGCCATCACGCAGGCGTTGGAGCTCGAGGACATCCTCAAGATCGACGACATCTTCCTCACGCACTCGCACTTCGATCACATCAAGGACGTCCCCTTGATGACCGACCTGCTGGTCGGCAAGCGCCAGACGCCGGTCAAGGTCCGCGGCCCCGCCGAGACCATGGAGGCGATGGACAAGGACATCTTCAACAACCGCGTCTGGCCCGACTTCCGCGTCATTCCCACCAAGGAGAAGCCGGTCATCGCCTTCGAGGTGATGCCCATTCGCCAGGCCATCGAGTGCCAGGGCTTCAAGATCCGCGCGATCCCGGTGCACCACCCGGTCTACTCGGTGGGCTACATCATCGAAGGCAAGGCCGCGGCGATCGCATTTTCCGGCGACACCGGCCCGACCGAAGAGCTGTGGAAGGCCATCAACGCCACGGCCAACGTGAAGGCCGTCTTTCTCGAGCTCTCGTTTCCCAACACCATGCAGTGGCTGGCCGATCTCTCGGGCCACCTGACGCCGAAGACCGTCTTGAGCGAGCTGGCCAAGCTGGATAGGCGCGGCGCGAAGATCTATCTCTATCATCTGAAGCCCGCGGTCATCGACGAGGTGAAGGCCGAGGTGAAGGCGTTGAACCTCGACTTCCTGCACGTCTGCGAGCTCGACGAAGTCTACGACGTCTGAGAGACCCGCATGCTCCGCGCACTGCTGTTGACGGGCTGCTTTGCGTTCGCCGCAAACGCACAGCTGAGCACCGATCCGGTGAAGGCTCAGCAACAGCAGCAGCAACAACAGGTGCAGCAGCAGAAGGACGGGGCGCAAGCCGCCGCCGCTGCTGGAGCGGGCGCGGCCATCGTCGCGCAGCAGCTCGAGCATCCTCCCGAAGATCTCCTCTCTTTTCCGGCGCCAGGTCCGCGGACGAGGCAAACGCTGGGCTACGCCTCGCCCTGGACGCTCTTGATCCTGGCGGCCGTCATCGTCGTGCTGGCGGCGCTGATCAAGAAGTTCGACCCGAAGGGCCGTAAGCGCATCCGCCGCATCACCATTTTATACATGCTGTACTTGACGTCGTTCGCCATCTCGCTGGTGCTCGGCTGGGTGCACGCGGAGGGCTGGGCGCGGCGCACCTGGTTCCTGGCGGACTTGATGGAAGTGCTGGTCATCATCGACTTCGTCGCCATCCTCCTCTTCGATCTCATCTTCCTGCTGCTCAAGATCGAGGTGGCCAGCATCGTCCACGACATCGCGCTGGGCGCGGCTTACATCTTCGCGGTCCTCAACATCCTCCACCGCAGCGGCGTGCAGCTCTCGGGGCTGGTGGCCACCAGCGCGGTCGTCACGGTGGTCCTCGGCCTCTCTCTGCAGGCGACGTTGGGCAACGTGCTGGGCGGCATCGCGCTGCAGCTCGACGACAGCATCCACGTCGGCGACTGGCTGCAGCTGCCCAGCGGAGTGCAGGGAAAGATCGTCGCGGTGCGCTGGCGCCACACGCTGGTGGAGACGCGCAACTGGGACACCATCGTCGTGCCCAACTCGGCGCTGCTGGCGGAGAACATCACCATCCTGGGCCTGCGGAGCGATCAGCCGGTGCAGCACCGCATGTGGGTCTACTTCAACGTCGACTTCCGCTACTCGCCGGAAGAAGTGATCAACACCGTCGAGGACGCGCTGCAGTCCGCGCCCATTCCCAACGTGGCCGCCGTGCCGCCGCCCAACTGCATCTGCTACGACTTCGCGCGCCAGGGCGCGGACAGCTTCGGCTACTACGCCGTCCGCTACTGGCTGACGGAGCTGGCCGCGGACGACCCCACGAGCAGCTCGGTGCGCGTGCGCATCTACGCGGCCTTGAAGCGCAAGAGCATTCCGCTGGCGGTGCCCGGCCAGACGGTCTGGGTGTCGATGGACGACAAGCAGCACCAGCAGGGCAAGGCCGAGCGCGAGATGGCCCACCGCGTCTCGGTGCTCTCGCAGCTGGAGATGTTCACCGGGCTCAACGACGATGACCGCGGCAAGCTCGCGGCCGGCATGCGTCCGGCGCCGTTCGGCCGCGGCGAGGTGATCACCCGGCAGGCTTCGGTGGCGCACTGGCTCTACGTCCTGACCCGCGGCGAGTGCGAGGTGCGCGTGCGCGGCGAGGCCGGGGTGGAGAAGCTGGTGGCGCGGCTCGAGGCGCCCAACGTCTTCGGCGAGATGGGCGTCATGACGGGAGAACGGCGCACCGCCTCGGTGGTGGCCGCGACCGAGGTCGAGTGCTACCGCCTGGACAAGGACATCTTCCAGGGCGTTCTGCGGCAGCGCCCCGAGCTGGTCGATTCCATCTCGCAGGTGATGGCGCGGCGGCGCGTGGAGCTGCTCTCGGTGCGCGAGGACTTGAGCGCGGAGGAGAAGCGGCAGCGCATCCACGACGAGCACACGCACCTCATCAAATCGATCCGCGACTTTTTCGGCCTCAACGAGAAGCAGCACTGATCCAGGCGTGCTATTGAGCGCGCATGGCCTGGTACCACCGAGTTCCGGCTCCCAAGCTGCCCTCTGGCGACCGCGGCAAGTCGCGCATGGAAGGGCTCTGGATCAAGTGCGACGGCTGCGGCGAGATCGTCTACAAGGCCGACGTCGAGAAGAACCTGGAAGTGTGCCCCAGGTGCGACGAGCACTTTCCCTTTCCGGTGCGCAAGCGGCTCGAGCTGGTCCTGGACGAAGGCACTTTCGTCGAGCACGACCTGGGCCTGGAGACGACGGACCCGCTGCAGTTCAGCGACTCGAAGAAGTACAAGGATCGCGTCAAGGCGAGCGCGCGCGGCGGCGAGGCCAGCGAGGCGTTCGTCTCCGGCATCGGCCGCATCGCGGGACGTGAAGTGAGCATCGGCGCCTTCAACTTCGCCTTCATGGGCGGCTCGATGGGCAGCGTCGTC
>DATBAA010000924.1:0-1986 GCA_036271755.1 Myxococcales bacterium
AGCTCGCGCACCAGCGCGGCCTGGCGCTTCTCGTTGGCCCTGCGCGACAGCTTCCGCGAGCCTGGGTTCCACGCGGTGATGAAGGCCCACCCAGGCGCCCGCGGGTCGAGCAGCGCATCGAGGTCCGCGCAATGCTGCCCCGGACGCAAGACCAGCGTGCCGTCCGGCAGACTCACTTTGTAGCGGGTCGACTCGTACAGCTCGAGGAGCGGCTGACCCAGGAGGAGCCGGTTCTTGGGAGTAATCGACTCTGGAATGGTTTGGGTATGGACTTGATAACCGCGATCCCGGAGCGACACGACCCGGACCGCGTCGATGGCCAGCGCCTGGTCCCTCCAACCCGTCAGCCCCGAGTCGTCGCTGGCGTCGCCGTCGTGGCAGCAGGGCAGGACCGCCACTCGCGCCTGCGCCGCCGCCGCGAGGTTCAACACTTCGTCGGTCAAAGACCCGCAGGCGTGCGCCGAGACCGCGACGTCTCCGCGGGAGAGCTGCGCAGCGGCGATGGGCGATTGCAGAAGCTCGATGCGCCCCGCGAGCCTTGGCCAGCGCTCGACCAGCACGGCGGAGAGCTTTGCCGCGCTCTCCGGAATCCTCGCGTCCACGCCGATGGCTTTGGGCGAAGTGTCGTCGAGGATCAACATCAAGTGCGCGATGAGCCCGTGCCCGCAGGCCAGATCGTAGACGGTCCCGCCGCGAAAGTGCCGGCGCACCCGCCGCGCCACTTCCCACGACTCGTACAGCTCCTTCCGCGGCAAGCACGCCGCCTCGCAGACCGCTCGCGCGATGCGGTTGAAGAGCGTCTCGCCCGCGAAGCGCTCCAGATCGCGCGGCGTCAGCAGCGAACGGCTGGCAGGGTTGAACGCCATCAGAACTGATAGGAGGTGCCGAGGAAGAGATAGAGCGACAGCTGCGAAGCGTCGGTGACTTTCAACTGCGTGAAGTCGAGGTTGTTGGGCACCACATCCGTGCCGCTGCCGCCCGAGACGTTGACGCCTACGTCGGTGCTGCTGTGCTCGCTGCGCATGCCGATGGAGACCGTGCCGCCGTAGCGGTTGACGTGGTTGGTGTTCTGCGTGTCTCCGTTGACGTCCGTATCGGGCGAGGCCGCGAAGTCGGTATAGAAGCCGGCGCGAAAGGGAAAGCTCGAGCCCAGCACGTACTCCATGCCCAGCGCTGCATCCAGCACGGTGTTGCGGGTGATGTGGCGGTCCAGGCCTTGCCCGGCCTGATCGGCGTCGTCGTCGATGTCGCGCGCCAGGAGCAGGATCAAGTCCGCGCTCAAGGTCAGCGGGCCAGAGTGATAGGCGCCGCCCAGCTGGATGCGCATGGGGTCGGCGGGCGAAGCGTGCAAGCCGTCGACGTTGACCACTACGGCTTGCGGCGTCTGGCCTTGCAGCGCCTCGGTGGCGCGGATGAAGACGCGGCGCGAGCCCCAGCCCACGCTGGGCGTGTAGAGCGACGCGCCCAGGCTCACTTCGCGCGTGACGTCCCAGCGCGCGCCGATGGCGCCCACGATGCCGATGGTGGTCTCGTCGCTGCGCTGGGTGATGGTGGCGAAGACGTTGCTGCCGTTGACGGCGGTGAGATCGAGCTCCGAGAGGCGCGTGCCGAAGAGGAGAAAGGCGCTGGCGCCGATGCCCAGGTTTCCCATTCTCCGCGCGAGGGTGAGGCCGCCCCAGACGGTCTGGATTTGCTGGGTGATGAAGAACGCGTTGCTTTGGGAGAAGAGCTGATCGCGCCCGTCCGTCAACGACGCGTCGGGGACGAAGACGCTCAGCGCCACCACGTAGCCGTCCTTGCTGCCCTCGGGGCCCAGGCGAAAGACGGCCGAGGTCGTCGTCGGGGAGATGTTGAGCGAGTGATACGAGAAGTCGTGACCGTCGCCGAGGGCGTCCTTGAAGCTGCCGGTGGCGATTCCGTAGACCGAGCCGGAGAGGGAGAGCTGGGTGCGGGCAGCGAAGGCGATGCCGCCGGGGTTGTAGAAGG
>DATBAA010000925.1:0-16236 GCA_036271755.1 Myxococcales bacterium
CGTCTCGGTGACGGGCGACGCGGTGAACTTCGCCGCGCGCGTCTGCAGCTCGGGCGGGGCCAGCGAAATCCGCCTCAGCCGGGCGGCCTTCCGCGAGCTCTCCACCAACAAGCGCGTCTTGTGCAAAGGCCTCCCCGCCGGGGAATTGCGCGGCATTCCCGGGCCGCAAGAGCTGCTGCTGCTCGAGTGGCGCGACCGCGCCGCCTTTCCCTCGCGGGCGCGCGTCGTCGAGACGGGCGAGGAGATTGCGCTGCCCCCGCAAGACACCATCTCGTTTGGAAGGCTGAAGGAGCGCAACGGCTTCGTCGCCAACGACGTCGTGCTGCAGCTGGCCGACGCGGCGCTCACCAAGTCGATCAGCCGCTGGCACTTCGAGCTGCGCCGCAGCTCCGCCGGCTTCTCGCTGCGCTCGGTCACCGATCAAACCACCTTGGTGGACGGCGAGCCGCTGGCCAAGGGCGCCGAGCGCGCCATCAAGCCGGGCACCTTCGTGCGCGTGGCCAACGTCCTCACCTTGGAGTTTCTCATCGACGAAAAAGCGCAGCGCATCTCCGACTCCACCTACTACCCGCCTTGAGCGACAAACCGAAGAAGACAGCCACGCTGCGCCGCCTGCTCTCGCTGGCGCGGCCAGAGTGGAGGCTGCTGGGCTGGGGCGTGCTCTGCCTCACCGTCGGCAGCGCCATGAGCCTGCTCTATCCGCAGGGCATCCGCATCATCGTCGACGGCTCGCTCTCGTCGCAGTCGATGGCCCGCATCGACCGGGCTGCCGGTCTGCTCGCCATCGTCGCCGTGGTGCAGGGCCTCGCGGTCGCTTGTCGGTATATTCTTTTCAGTATCGCTGGCGAACGGGCGGTGACGCGCATCCGCGAGCAGGTGTTCCAGCGCATCCTCGATCAGGAGATCGGCTTCTTCGACGAGCGCCGCACCGGCGAATTGACCAGCCGCCTCTCCTCGGACACCACCGTCCTGCAGGGCGCGGTGAGCAGCAACATCTCCATCGGCCTGCGCACCGCCGCAACCGTCGTCGGCGGCATCATCTTCCTGTTCTTCACCTCGCCCGTCCTGACGCTGCTCATGCTGGCGGTGGTGCCGCCGCTGGCCATCGGCGGCGTCTGGTACGGCCGGCGGCTGCGCAAGCTGTCCAAGGAAGTGCAGGACGCGCTGGCGGCGGCCAACGAGGTGGCGGAGGAGGCCATCTCCGGCATCCGCACCGTGCGCAGCTTCGTCGCCGAGCCCGCCGAGGCCAGGCGCTATCGAGCGCAGACGCAGAAGTCGTTCGCGCTGGCCAAGACGCGCGCGCTGGCCGGCGGCGCCTTCACCGGCGTGGCCCAGGCAGGCGCCTTCTGCGCCGCGGCGCTGGTCTTCTGGTACGGCGGACACCTCGTCGTTCGCGGCGAGATGACGGTGGGCGGGCTGTCCGCATTTCTCGTCTACACCATGCTGGTCGCGGTCTCGCTGGGCGCGCTGACCGATCTCTGGGCCGACTTCATGCGCGCGCTGGGCGCTGCCGAGCGCGTCTTCGAGCTGCTCGATCGCACTCCCTCCATGGCGCCGTTGGGCGGCCTCGTCATTCCGCAAGTCGCGGGCGCCATCGAGCTTTCGCAGGTGACCTTCGCTTATCCTTCGCGGAAGGACGTGCGCGTCCTGGACGACGTCTCGCTGCGGCTCGACCCGGGCGAGATCGTCGCGGTGGTCGGGCCGTCGGGCGCGGGCAAATCGACGCTGGCCGGTTTGATCGCGCGCCTCTACGATCCTGGCTCGGGCCGCGTGCTCCTCGATGGCTACGACCTGCGCGAGCTGGACGTCAGCTTCTTGCGCAAGCAAATCGGCACGGTCGCGCAGGAGCCAATCTTGTTCGGCACCAGCATCGCCGAGAACATCCGCTACGGCCGGCCCGGCGCGTCGCTCGACGAGGTTCGCGAGGCGGCGCGCACGGCCAACGCGGCGGCCTTCATCGAGCGCTTCCCCGAGGCCTACGAGACGCTGGTCGGCGAGCGCGGCGTCCAGCTCTCGGGCGGCCAGAAGCAGCGCGTGGCCATCGCCCGCGCGGTCTTGAAGAACCCGCGCATCTTGGTGCTCGACGAAGCCACCAGCGCGCTCGACGCCGAGAGCGAACACCTGGTGAAGGAGGCCTTGGAGCGGCTGATGCGCGGCCGCACCACCTTGATCATCGCCCACCGTCTCTCCACCGTGAAAGACGCGCACCGCGTGCTGGTCATCGACGGCGGCCGCATCGTCCAGAGCGGAAACCACGCCGAGCTCCTGCGCGAAGAAGGCCTCTACCGCCGCCTCGTCGAACGCCAATTCGTCGCCGCCTGACCGCGGCTAGCGCTTTCGTTTCTTGGCCACAAGAAGCTGCTCGACATCGAGCAGATCCTGCGGACGTCCCGCAGCTCGCTTCACAGCGATCAAATCGTCGAGATCGATCAGATTGACGGTGATAGCACCCCACGCGGTTCGTGCGCGTCGCTGCCATGCTTGTTCGAAGACGCCGCCTTGAATGTTCCGAAGGATGTCGATGCGCGCAGGAGGGGTGCCGAAGAACAAGAACTCTTGATCGCTCATCGAGGCAGCCTGTTCGACCAGCCCCGCTGGCGCCCCGAATCGAATAAGAGCCTCAACGACCTTGGCAAGATTCGCGGGTTCTGTACCGATCCAGAGGTCAAGGTCCTTGGTGAAGCGCGGCTTGGCGTGCGTCGCGACCGCCCAACCGCCGATCACCAGATACTCAACCGCCGAGCTTTCGAACTCCACCAACAGATCGATCAAGTCGGGGGACAGGTCCATTGTTGCCCTGAAGATACCAAGAGTCGCGCACGAGTTCGATGGTGGCCTGAAACTTCTCTCCCAGGGTCCGCTGGCTCCAGAAGTCGATGTCAGCCTCTTCAAGCGCGGCGAAGGAAGCGACGCGGCCAAAGACGAGCGTGCGACGTCGGACCTCGCGGCGGCTTTCAGCGTCTGTCGAACTCTCGCTCATGATCTGAGTATCACCGCACGCGCTTCATTCGGCAACGTTGGCGAGTGCTAAGACTTCGCCATGGACCGCGAACCGACGCCAGCGCTCGAGCCGACGAAGCGGCGCCCCACGCGCGCCATCGCCGTTGGAATCGCGGTCGCCGCCGACGCGGTGCAGTTCGGGCTTGCTCCGTTCTTTGGCGAAGGGATCGCGTCGCCCGTCAACGACGCCCTCGACCTCGCCGTCGCCGGCGCGCTGATCTGGCTGCTCGGCTTCCACTGGGCGCTTGTCCCCGCCGCCGCCGCCGAGCTGATGCCCGGCCTCGATCTCGCGCCCACCTGGACCGCGAGCGTCGCCTTCATCGTCGCGCCGCCCAAGCTGCGCTGGTGGGTGGCCGGCGGAGCGCTCGCTCTGCTGCTGGTGGCGGCCTACGCGATCTTCCGGATCGCGCGATGACTAGCTTCATTGAATGAAGAAACTCATCGCGGGATTGGGCCTCCTCTACTTCAGCCGCGGCTTCTTGAACCGCCGCCGGCGACTCGAACCGCGCCACGGCCTCACGCTGCTGGGCTTCGGCGCCGTCGCCGCGGGGGTCTGGTTTGGCATGCGCGCCGTCCACAATCCCGAGCCGCGGCCGCCGCGCATCGGCGACGAGCCGTGGACCAGCCGGAAGAAGCAGCGCCACGAGGAGCGCGTGGCCGCCGCCAAAGCGCGCGAGCAGGCGACCGTCCGGCCGCCCGCGATCAAGGTCGAAAAAGACGGCGCGACCGGCCTGAAAGTGCCGCTCAAGGACCTGACGAGCTAGACTTCGCTCGTGTTGCAAGAACGGCTGCTCCAGATCCTCGATCGCAAGGACCACTGGGCCTGGCCCTGGTTCGCCCAGGGGCGCGTGCCGCTGCCGAAGTTGTTGCCGCACTTCCAGCAGGAGTGGGAGGTCTACGTCCGCGACTTTCCCATCTTGCTCGCGCGGGTGCTGGGCCACCGGCCGCCGGCCAACGTCGCCGAAGCGCTCGCGACAAATATCTACGAAGAGCAGACCGGCGGCATCAGCGGCTCGGCGGCGCATCCCGAGCTCTTCCTGCGCATGATGGAGGGCTGCGGTTTTTCCCGCGAGCAATTCGCCCGGGTGACGCTGCAGCCGGCGGCGCGGGCGTATCGCGACTTTCTCGATCAGGTCAGCTGGGGCAAGCCGTGGGTCGTGGGCGCGGCCATCACCACCATCTTCGTCGAGGGCAGCGCCAAGGAGCGGCAGGAGCTCTCCGAGGCCGACGAGCCGCCCACCGACGCGCAGATCCAAGAGGCCATCAAGAAGCATCCGCTGGTGCGGCTGCACGGCGTCGAGCCGCGCTTCCTCGAGCTGCAGCGGGTGCACAAGAAGGTCGAGGGCGGCCACCGCCACGACGCCTGGGACGGCGTCCTGGGCAACACCTCGAAGGCCCAGGAAGAGGCGGTGATCGCCGCCACCGAAGAGGCGCTGAAGCTTTGGCTCGCCTACCGCGATGAAGTCGCCGCGGCTTGCGGCATCGGGCGGTGAAGCTTCCACAAGCCGTCGAGACGGCGCCGTTCGCGCACCTGATCCTCGACGGCGCGCTCGAGCCGGACGAGCTGCATAACCTGCAAAACGCGTTTAGCGAGGAGCCGCGGGCGAGGCTGGACGGCGAGCTCTACTCTCACGAGCGGGGCAGGAGCCCGCCGGTCCATCCGGCCTTGCGTGCATTTTGTACAAACCTCGCCGAACAGCGCGGAGCCCTGAGCGCCTTGTTCGGCCTGAACCTCGCGAGCGAAGGAATGCGAAGCGTCGACGGCG
The DNA here is from genome assembly GCA_036271755.1 of Myxococcales bacterium. GTDB lineage: Bacteria > Myxococcota > Myxococcia > Myxococcales > 40CM-4-68-19 > 40CM-4-68-19. The sequence goes on from DATBAA010000925.1 coordinate 4,767, forward strand.
CCGCCTATTTGTACAAACCGTCCGACTATCTCCTGCCCCACTCCGACAAAGGAGACTCGCGGGCGCTGGCCTACGTCCTCTATCTCTCCAGTTGCCGCGGCGGCGAGCTGCTGCTCTTCGACTGCGTAACCAGCAAAAGCCCGATAACCGGCAAAAGCGAGATTGTCCGGACACGCCCCGCGAAGCGCATCGTGCCCAAGCCCAACCGGCTGGTCCTCTTCGCGGTCAGCGAGATCGCGCTGCATCAAATCAGGGAAGTCACCGCCGGCGCCCGCGCCTCCATCGCCGGCTGGTTCTACCGATGAAGCTCATGGCGCCCTTCGACGACCCCAACGTCCTTATGCGCCTGCGGCCTTTGTACAAATCGCAAGGTTCGCTGCTGCTCCCCGGCGCCTGCGAGCCCACGCCGCCCGCGACCGTCTTCAAGCCGTTCTTCCTCGCCCACCTGGGCCGCTATGGCCTCGCCGAGCTCCCCGAATCCCCCGGCCTGCGCACGCTCGCCGAAGCAATCACCGGCCAGCGCCTGCGCCACCTCTGGACCCGCGCCTTCCGCTTCCGCCCCGGCGGCTACTCACTCTTCGCCGACGACGCCCGCACCCGCGCCAATACCCGCGTCGAAGTCGTCTGCGATCTGTCCGAGACCGCCGCCGGCCCGCAATGCTTTTACGGCGAGCTCGCCATCCCGCAGCTTCCCGGCCTCGTCGCCGTCATCGAGCGCACGCCGCACGCGTACCGCCGCGATCGATATCTGACGCAGGGCGCCGCGAAGATCATCCGCCTGCGCAGCACATTCATTTGACCATCCGCGCGCGACTCAGGTAGTCGTGCGCGTCCTTTTCATTCGGGGAATCTCCAATGGCCGAGGCCGCTCCGCACAAACCATATGTCGCCGATGACTCGACCATGGCTGAGTTCACGCCCAAGTCGGTCCTCACCGGCGCGCTCTTCGGGCTGATCTTCGGCGCCTCCACAGTCTATCTCGCCTTGAAAGCCGGATTGACGGTGAGCGCGTCCATCCCCATCGCGGTGCTCAGCATCTCGCTGCTGAAGAAGCTGGGCGGCTCGACCATTCTCGAGAACAACATCGTCCAGACCATCGGCTCCGCCGGCGAGAGCATCGCCGCCGGCGTCGTCTTCACCCTGCCCGGCTTTCTCTTTCTCGCCGTCGATCCGCAGACCCACCAGAGCGTCGGCGCCGGCTACTTCAGCTACTGGACCATCTTCACGCTGGCGCTGCTCGGCGGAATGCTGGGCGTCCTGATGATGGTGCCGCTGCGCCGCGCGCTCATCGTCAAGGAGCACGGCAACCTGCCCTATCCGGAAGGCGCTGCGTGCGCGCAAGTGCTCATCGCCGGCGAGCAGGGCGGCGAGATGGCCAAGACCGCCTATCTAGGTCTCGCCTTCGCTTTCGCCTACGCCATCCTGCAGCAGATCTTCCACGTCATCGCCGAGACCCCCGGCTACGTCTCCCGCGCCACCAGCAAGATCTTCCCCGCCGCCACGGTCAACGGCTCGATCACGCCCGAGTACATGGGCGTCGGCTACATCATCGGCCCGAAGATCGCCGGCGTCCTGGTGGCGGGCGGCGTGCTGGCCTGGCTGGGCGTCATTCCCTTGATTGCGTCATTGGTTCCCGCCGCCACCATCGCCAATCAATTGGTGAAGCTGGGTTACCTGCGCGACGTGGCCAAGGCGGGCGCCTACGGCTGGAACGGCCACGACTTCGCGCAATTGAATCGCGCCATTTATTTCGCTTATGTCCGGCAGATCGGCGCGGGCGCGGTGGCGGCCGGCGGCTTCATCACGCTGCTCAAGACCTTGCCCACCATCGTCAGCAGCTTCAAGGGCAGCCTCGCGTCGTTAAAAGGCGGCAGCGGCGCGGCGTCGAGCACCGAGCGGACCGCGCAGGATCTGCCCATCAGCGTGGTGGTCATCGGCAGCGCCGCGCTCATCGGCATCATGACGTTGCTGCCGTTCTTGCCCGGCAACTTCGGCGGCCGCTTCATGCTCGGCATCTTGATCGTCATCTTCGGCTTCTTCTTCGTCACCGTCGCCTCGCGCATCGTCGGCCTCATCGGCACCAGCTCGAACCCCGTCTCGGGCATGACCATCGCCACATTGATGGCCACCTGCCTGCTCTTTGTTGGAATCGGCTGGACCGGCGACTTCTACCAGCCGATGGCGCTCTGCGTGGGCGGCATGGTCTGCATCGCCGCCGCCAACGCCGGCGCCACTTCGCAGGATCTCAAGACCGGCTACCTGGTGGGCGCCACGCCGCGCCTGCAGCAGATCGGCTTGCTCATCGGCGTGGTGGTGGCCGCGCTGGTCATCGGCTTCACCATCAAGGTGCTCGACAACCCCACCATCGACGCGGCGACAGGCCTCGTCACCCACGCCATCGGCAGCGACAAGTATCCCGCGCCGCAGGGCACGCTCATGGCCACGCTCATCCGCGGCCTCCTGGCCCACAACCTCGACTGGCAGTTCGTGCTGGTGGGCGTCTTCCTGGCGGTCACCATCGAGCTGTGCGGCGTCTCGCCGCTGAGCTTCGCCGTCGGCGCTTATCTGCCCTTGTCCACCACGCTGCCCATCTGGGTGGGCGGCGCCATCAAGGGCTTCGTAGACCGGAGCAAGCGCGGCAAGGGCGACTCCGCTGCCGGCGGCCACGGGAGCGACGACGAGCTCGGGCCGGGCAGCCTCTTTGCCACGGGCCTCGTCGCGGGCGGCGCGCTGGCCGGCGTGCTGGTGGCGCTGCTCTCCGTCGACGACAACGTCCTCAAGGCGCTGGAGAAAGTGGACCTGACGCCCTTGCTGCAGGGAGCGCTCGGCGGCAACGGCTACCAGATCCTGGGAGTCATCTTCTTCGTGGTCATGGGCGTCACGCTCTACCGCGTCGGCCTGCGCAAGCAGTCATAGCGAAGCGCATCATTTGTCGTTATCTTGCGCGGCCTCTCAAAGGGAGCCGCTCAAGATGCACCCGACTCGCCACCCCGATCGCTTCGTCGACCGCCACCTCGGCCCCGACGCGCGCAGCATCGAAGAGATGCTCGCCGCGCTCGCCGTGCGAAACCTCGACGAGCTGATCGAGCGGACCATTCCCGCCTCCATTCGCATCCAGCGCCCGCTCGACCTGCCGGCGGGCCGTTCGGAGTTCGGGCTGCTGCGAGAAGTGGCCGAGATCGCCGCCAAGAACCAGGTGTTCCGCAGCTACCTGGGCCTCGGCTACAGCGACACGGTCACCCCGCCCGTCATCCTGCGCAACATCCTCGAAAACCCCGGCTGGTATACTCAATATACTCCGTACCAGCCCGAGATCGCGCAGGGCCGTCTGGAAGCGCTGCTCAACTACCAGACCATGATCGAAGATCTGACGCAGCTGCCGGTGGCCAACGCCTCGCTGCTCGACGAAGCCACCGCCGCCGCGGAAGCGATGACCATGTTCCACAACGTCGCCAAGAACGGCGGCAACGTCTTCTTCGTCGCGAGCGATTGCCTGCCGCAGACCATCGACGTCATCAAGACGCGCGCGCAGCCGTTCGGCATCGAAGTCGTCACCGGCGATCCAGCGACCTTCGACTTCGGCAAGCAGAAGGTGTTCGGCGCGCTGCTGCAATACCCGGGCAGCGACGGCGCAATCAACGATCCGAAGAGCTTCATTGAAAAGGCGCACGCGGCGGGCGCGCTGGTGGCGGTCGCGGCAGACATCCTCGCGCTGACTCTCTTGACCGCCCCCGGCGAACTGGGCGCGGACTGCGCGGTGGGCAGCTCGCAGCGCTTCGGCGTTCCACTGGGCTACGGCGGCCCGCACGCGGCTTACTTCGCAACCAAACAAGAGTATGTCCGGCATATGCCCGGCCGGCTCATCGGCGTCTCCATCGACGCCCAGGGCCGCCCCGCGCTGCGCATGGCGCTGCAGACGCGCGAGCAGCACATCCGCCGCGAGAAGGCGACGAGCAACATCTGCACCGCGCAGGCATTACTGGCAATCATTGCTTCGATGTACGCGGTCTATCACGGCCCGCGCGGCCTCAAGGCCATTGCACAGCATGTCCACGGCCTCACCTCGCAGCTCGCGAAGGGCTTGGAGCAGCTTGGCTTCAAGCTGCGCCACCAACTTTTCTTCGACACCATCGCCGTCCAGGTCGACGCAGCCGGCAGCGGCGACATCTTCTCCGCGGCCGAGTCGCTGCAGATCAACTTCCGCCGCATCGACGCACAGACCATCGGCATCTCGCTCGACGAGACCACCACTCCCGAAGACCTGCGCGACATCCTGAGCGCCTTCGCGGGTGCGCGCGCCGTCCCCGATCTCGCCGATCCCGATTCGCATTTGCCCAAAGGCTTGCAGCGGCAGAGCGCCTATCTCACGCACCCGGTCTTCAACACGCACCACAGCGAGACCGAGATGCTGCGCTACCTGCGCCTGCTCGAGTCGCGCGATCTCTCGCTCACCCGCAGCATGATCCCGCTCGGCTCGTGCACCATGAAGCTCAACGCCACGGCAGAGATGCTGCCCGTCACCATGCCGGGCTTCTCGCGGCTGCATCCCTTCGCGCCGCGCGGCCAGGCCGCGGGCTACACGCAGATCTTCCAAGAGCTGGAGTCGATGCTGGCGGAGATCACCGGCTTCGACGCCGTCTCGCTGCAGCCGAACTCCGGCGCCCAGGGCGAGTACGCCGGCCTGCAAGTGATCATGGCGTACCACCGCGCCCGCGGCGAGACGCACCGCAACGTCTGCCTCATTCCGCAGTCCGCGCACGGCACCAACCCCGCCAGCGCGGCCATGGTCAATTGCCAGATCGTCGTCGTCAAGACGGACGAGCACGGCAACATCGACCTGGCCGATCTGGAGGCCAAGGCCGAGCAGCATTCGAAGAACCTCGCCGCGCTGATGATCACCTATCCCTCGACGCACGGCGTGTTCGAGGAGGACGTGCGGCGCATCACCACCGCCATCCACAAGCACGGCGGCCAGGTCTACCTGGACGGCGCCAACATGAACGCGCAGGTCGGCCTCTGCCGGCCCGGCGACTACGGCGCCGACGTCTGCCACCTCAACTTGCACAAGACCTTCTGCATCCCGCACGGCGGCGGCGGCCCCGGAATGGGCCCCATCTGCGTCGCGAAACATCTCTCGCCCTTCCTGCCCGGGCACCCGGTGATCCGCACGGGCGGAGAACAGGCCATCGGCGCCATCAGCGCGGCGCCCTGGGGCAGCGCGTCGATCCTGCTCATCAGCTGGGCCTATATCAAGATGATGGGCGGCGCCGGCCTCACCCAGGCCACCAAGGTCGCCATCCTCAACGCCAACTACGTCGCCCGGCGCATCGATCCGCACTTCCCGGTCCTCTACAAAGGCAAGAACGGCTTCGTCGCGCACGAGTGCATCGTCGACCTGCGCAAGGTGAAGCGCGACGCCGGCATCGAGGTGGACGACGTGGCGAAGCGGTTGATGGACTACGGCTTCCACGCGCCCACCACCAGCTTCCCGGTCATCGGCACCCTGATGATAGAGCCCACCGAGAGCGAGCCCAAGGCCGAGCTCGATCGCTTCTGCGAAGCGATGATCGGCATCCGCAAGGAGATCGCCGAGATCGAGTCGGGCAAGGCCGACCGCGCGCAGAACGTGCTCAAGGGCGCGCCGCACACGGCCGAGGTGCTGACCGCCGACGAGTGGCAGCGGCCCTACTCGCGCCAGCACGCCGCCTATCCGCTGCCGTGGGTTCGCGCGCGCAAGTTCTGGCCGTCGGTCGGCCGCTTGAACCACGTCCACGGCGACAAGAACCTGGTCTGCTCCTGCCCGCCCATCGAAGCCTACGGCGAGGTCTAGGCGAAGCCTCCGGCGCGCCTGGCGCGACGCCTGGGTGAGGCGAACGCCGGAGCAGCAGCCAGCCAGGCGGGCGCTGCGCGCCTCCGGGTGTAAATCTACAAACGATGCGGAATTCGCGAATCGGCCGCGGCCGTCCGCGGCGGCTTCACCTGACCGTCACTCTGCGCTCAGAGGGGAAAAGCTGGCGAGCGAGCCCTGAGGGCCTGCCGACTGGCCCGGGATGTAGGACCTTTCTCCGGTCCAAATTTGCAATCCATACAGCTCAGCGGTGATGCTACAGGCCATGCTCGACGACGGGCTTCGCAGTCTCATCGCATTGCACGGGGTTGGCGAGACCCGTAGCGGCGGCATTTTGATCGTCGATGACGAGCGGCCGAACCTGACCGTCCTCCGTAATTTCCTGGACTCCGGCTACAGGGTTCACGAGGCACAGTCCGGAGCGGAAGCACTGGAGATCGCGAAGGTCACCGATCTCGACGTCGTCATCACCGACCAGCGCATGCCGCAGATGACGGGCATCGAGCTGCTCGAGGCGCTTCGCGATCTGAAGCCGGACGTGGCGGGCATCGTGCTCACCGGCTTCACCGACCCGCCGGCGCTCATCTCCGCCATCAACCGCGCCCGGGTCTTTCGCTTCCTGAAGAAGCCCTGGCAGCCCGACGACATCTTGGAGGCCGTGCGTCAGGCCAGCGAGCACGTCTACCAGACGCGCGCCATCCAGAAGCTCGTCTCGCTCCTGGCCCACCGCACCGAGGAGCTGGACGCCTCGCTCGGCCAGGTGAAGAGCACCCAGCGCCAGCTCCTTCATATGGAGCGGCTGGGCACCATGGGCCGCCTCGCCTCCGGCGTGGTCCACGACCTGCGCAACTTGATGGTGAGCCTGGGCTACGTCGAAGGCGTGCTCGCCCAGCGCAAGATCGCGCCCGACGTGCTGGAGAGCGTGCAGGTCGGCCTGCAGGGCGTCGGCAACCTCGTCCAGACGCTCGAGGCCATGCACGCGTTCGCTCGCGGCGGCGGCCTCTCTCTCGACCTGGCGAAGATCCCCGGAGCGGCCGCGGTGCAGGACGCCGTGGCGATCTCGCGCATGGACCTGAACTTCCGCATGCACAAGGTGGCGGTGAACGTCCCCGACGGCCTGCCCCAGGTGCACGGCGACCGCCAGAAGCTCACGCAGGTCTTGGTGAACCTCATCCGCAACGCGCTGCAAGCCACGCCGCAGTGGAAGCACGTCAACATCGGCGCCGCCCGCGCGGGCAACCAGATCATCTACTCCGTCGAGGACGAAGGCCCGGGCGTGCCCGTCGACCTCAAGGAGAACCTCTTCAAACCCTTCGTCTCCACCAAGGGAGAGAACGGGCTGGGCATGGGTCTCTACATGGCCAAGCTGATCGTTGATTCGCACCAGGGAGAAATTGCGGTGCTCGACCGGCCGCAGGGTGGTGCGCGTTTCGAAGTCAAATTGCACGCATTGAGCGAGGCTTGAACCCATGACGATCTCTCCTCTCCACCGCGTCCGGAATTACGAAGAGCTGGACGGAGCGCAAGGTCGCGAGGTCTTTTTCAGGCCGCACCGCTATCAGGCGACTGACTTGCTGCCGCTGCGCTCGACGGTCTCCGTTTCGGTGGGCGGGGCCCGGCACACCTGCGTGCTCGTCGACGTCTCGCAGAGCGGCGTCGCCTTCGAGTGGCCGCGCGATCTGCCGGTGGCGGTCGGCGATCGCCTGGGCGACCTGGTGGTGGCCTTCGACGAGCAGGAGGCCTACCGCGGCGAGGCCCGCGTCGGCTCTCTGCGCGAGGCGCAGGGCATCTCGCTGGTGGGCGTCTCTTTCGAAGGTCCGTTGCTGCCCGTCGACGCCATGCTCGACCTGCGCACCATCCGCAACTTCGGCGCCGGCGGCGTGGTGCCGTCCGCCCCGTGGCGCGTGGAGGGAAACGATCGCTACAAGGTGCTCATCTCCGAGCTGCGCCTCTACCTCGAGGACGCCCAGGTGCAGATGGGGCGGTTGGAGAAAGAGCTGCCCTGGCACGTGCTGCACGGCGAAGGCTCTCCGTCGCGCGAGCCGCTGATGCAGATGTTGCGCGTCAACTTCGGCAACGAAGTGGTGCGGATGAGCGAGGAGATCGACGCCGCCTCGCGCGCCGCGCCGCCCTCGCAGCTCCAGCCGCTTCTACAGTGGTCGCGCCGCAACCTGCACGAGTTCCTCATGCAGGCGCCCGCCATGGCCCGCGCCATGGCCAAGCCCTTCGGATACCCCGGCGACTACGAGGTGATGCGCTTCATCTACGAGAAGCCGTTCGAAGGCGCGACGCTCTTCGGCAAGGCGCTCAGCCTGGCCTTCGACGCCACCCGCGGAGCGCGGGCGGTGCGGCATCGCAAAGACCTCGTCAAGCGGAAGCTGATCGAGCTCGCCGAGACCCGCAACGGCCCGGTGCGCGTCCTCGCCGTCGCCTGCGGTCCAGCGCAAGAGCTGGCCGAGATGCTGCAAGAGACGACCGACCTCCCGCAGATGGAGATCGTGCTCTTCGACCAGGACAAGGGCGCGCTCGGCTACGCCTACCGCCGCCTGCAACCCATCGTCGATGCGCGGCACCAGGGCAAGGTGAAGATCGTCTACCTGCACGAGTCGATCAAGCGGCTGCTGCGCGACACCGAGCTCTTCACCGGGTTCGGGCGCTTCGACCTCATCTACTCGGTGGGTCTCTTCGACTACCTGCGACCACATACGGCGGTAGGCTTGACCCGCAACCTGCATGCTAAGCTCGCCGAAGGCGGCCGCGCGCTGATCGCGAACATGGTTCCGGACAACGCGAGCCGCTGGTACATGGAACACCATCTCGACTGGTGGCTCATCTACCGCACCCGGACCGAGCTCCTGGAGATGGCCCGCAGGGCGGCTCCGGACGCTCAGTTGCAGATCCTCGAGGAAGAGAGCGGCGTGAATCCGTTCGTGGAGATCACGCGAGTCTAGATGATCGACGAACCGTTTTTCGAAGAGCGCTGGAAGCGCTGGCTGCTCGACGGCAATCGCCACAGCGTGCGCATTGCGCTCTACATCACGCTGCTCCTGTTTCCCTGCTTCGGCGTCCTCGACTACCTGCTGGCGCCACACTCGGCGCTCCCGTTTCTCTGGGGCACGCGCACGCTGGTGATGGCCGCGGCGGTGGCGATGTTTCCGCTGGTCCGCTCGTCGTTCTTCGAGCGCCACCCGGATCTGCTGGCGGGCGCGTACACGGTCGTCGTCGGCAGCGGCATCGGGGTCATCACCGTGCCCATGGGCGGCCTCGCCTCGCACTATTACGTCGGGCTCTCGCTGGTGATCATCGGCGCCGGCCTGCTCTTCGTCTGGGAAGCGCGGACGGTGGCGGTGGTGCAGTCGCTGGTGGTGCTGGCGTTCGTGGTGCCGAACCTGGCCACGCGCACCATCGGCCCGCTGCCCATCGCGCTGTCGAACATGTGCTTCCTCTGCGCCATCACGGTGGTCGCGAGCATCGGGCAGATCGTGCTCTACAACTCGCAGCGGCAGCAGCTCTTGAACCAGGTGCGGCTGGAGCAGACCAAGGCCTCGCTGGAGGCGGCGCACAACCAGCTCAAGCAGCTGGACAGCTTCAAGAGCGAGCTCTTCGCCAACATCACCCACGAGTTCAAGACGCCGCTCGCCATGGTGCTGGCGCCGCTCGAGCTGATGCTGCAGGGAGAGACCGGCGAGTACACCCCGGCGCAGCAGAACACCTTCCAGTCGATGTTCCGCGCCGGCCTCAAGCTGCTGAAGATGATCGGCGACCTGCTCGATCTCTCGAAGCTCGAGGATTCGAAGCTGCGCTTGAAGGTGGCCGAGAACGATCTCTGCGACTACCTGCGCGGGCTGGTGGCGCAGGTCGAGCCGCTGGCGCAGCGCAAGAACATCGCCCTGCAGCTCACGCTCGACGTGGAGAAGTCGCTGGTCTACTGCGACCTCGAGCGCGTGGAGCGCGTGTTCTTGAACCTGCTCTCCAACGCCACCAAGTTCACGCCGCCGGGCGGCCGCATCGCGGTGCGGCTGCGCGAGTCGGGCAAGACCACGCTGGTGACGGTGCAGGACGACGGCCCGGGCTTTCCGCCGGAGAAGGCCGAGCGCATCTTCGAGCGCTTCTACCAGGTGGACATGGGCGGCACCCGCAAGTACGGCGGCACCGGCATCGGCCTCGCGCTGGCGAAGGAGATCGTCGAGCTGCACGGCGGGCGCATCTGGGCGGAGTCCGGCGGCGGAGCCAAGTTCACCGTCGAGCTCCTCAAGGACCGCGAGCACTTCCCGGCCGAGGTGCTCGATCGGCGCGGTGCGCCCCGCTCGCTTCCCGGCGGCAACCGCGGCGGCGATCGCGGCCTGATGGACTTCGCGGTGCAGATGTCTGCCCGCGACGAGTACCGCCTGCTCGACATCGCCGAAGCCACCGAGCGGCGGGTGACCGTGCGCGACAGCGACGAGCATCTGCGGCCGCACATCGCGTTGGTGGTCGACGACACGCCCGACATCATCCGCCTGGTGCATACGTCCTTGCGATCGCACTTCAAGGTGATCAGCGCCGACGACGGCCTCAAGGGCCTGGAGCTGGCGATGAAGGAGCGGCCCTCGCTCATCGTCACCGATTTGATGATGCCCGGCATCGACGGCCTGGAGCTGACGAAGCGGCTGCGCGCGGACGCCACCACCAGCCACATCCCCATCTTGATGCTGACCGCCAAGGGCGACCTGGGAGACCGGGTCATCGGCCTGGAGACGGGCGTCTCGGCCTACGTGGCCAAGCCCTTCTCGCCGCGCGAATTGCTCACGCAGGCGCGCGCGCTGGTGAAGGCGCAGGCCAACACGGCCGACCTGGTGCTCACGCAGCGGATGGACTCGCTGGAGATCGTCGCCGGCGGCCTCGCGCACGAGATCAACAACCCGCTCAACTACCTGAAGAACGCGCTGGCCCGCATCCGCATCGACGCCAACAACATCGTCGAGGGCAAGGTCGACGATCTGCCCAAGACGACCAAGCGGATGACCGAGCTCTTCGACATCGCGGAGAGCGGCATCAAGCGCATCACCGGCACCGTCGAGCTGATGTCCAGCTACGGCAAGGCCGGCTTCTCGCGCCAGCTGCGGCCGCACGACGTCTTCGAGGCCGCGCGCGAGACGGTGGCGCTGGTGCTGCCCGCGACCGGCCGCGCGGTGCGCGTGGAGCTGGACTTCTCCGGCGACGGCGTCATCGACTGCGTGCCGGAGGAGCTGAACCAGGTGATCTCCAACCTGGTGCAGAACGCCATCGAGGCCTCGTCCGACGTCTCGGGCATGGTGCAGGTCCGCGGCTACATCGACGAAGAGGACAAGCTGGTGCTGAGCGTGAAGGACAACGGCCCCGGCGTGAAGCCCGAAGACGCCGCCCGCATCTTCACGCCCTTCTTCACCACCAAGGGCCCCGGCCGCGGCATGGGCATGGGCCTCACCATCGCCTGGCGCGTCGTCCAGGCCCTGGGCGGCAACCTGCAAGTCCTCCCCGGCCCCGGCGCCGAGTTCGTCATGCGCGTCCCCCGCAAGCAGCCCAAGCTCCGCGCCGTCAGCTAAAAAACTTCACCGCGAAGGCGCGAAGGTCGCGAAGAAAAGCAAAACCTGTTTCGTTTTT
>DATBAA010000926.1:0-5427 GCA_036271755.1 Myxococcales bacterium
GGTGATCTTCGCGACCTTGGCGTGACCCTTCAAAGCCTCCACGACCTTGCGCGCGTTCTCCTCGTGCCGCTCCATCCGCACGTGCAGCGTCTTCAGGCCGCGCAGCACCAGGAAGCAGTCCAGCGGCCCGGGCACGCCGCCGATGGCGTTCTGCAAGAAGGCGAGCTTCTCGTGCAGGTCGTCGCGCGACATCACCAGCGCGCCGGCCACCACGTCGCTGTGGCCGTTCAGATACTTGGTCATCGAGTGCGCGACGATGTCGATGCCCAGGCTCAGCGGCTTCTGGAAGAAGGGCGTGGCGAAGGTGTTGTCGCAGACGGAGATGACGTTGTGCTTCTTGCAGATCGCGGCCAGCGCTTGCAGGTCGCAGATCTTCAACATCGGATTCGTCGGCGTCTCCAGCCACACCAGTTTGGTGTTGGGCTTGATGGCCGCCTCCACCGCCGCGGGCTTCGTCACATCGACATAGGTTTGCTCGATGCCCATGCGCTTGAAGACCTTGTCGGCCAGCCGGTACGTGCCGCCGTACAGGTCGTCGCTCAAGATCATGTGGTCGCCGGCGTTGAGCAGGTGGAAGACCGCGTCGCTGGCCGCGAGGCCGCTGGCAAAAGCCAGCGCGTGCTTGCCGCCTTCGAGCGCCGCGAGGCAGCCCTGCAGCGCGTCGCGCGTGGGGTTGCGCGTCCGCGAGTACTCGAAGCCCTTGTGCTCGCCCGGCCCGGTCTGCGCGTAGGTCGAGGTCAAATACACGGGCGTCATCACCGCGCCAGACAGCGGATCAGGCTGCTGTCCAGCATGGATGGCCAGGGTCTCGAAGTGGTCGCCGTCGTGGGTGCTCATGGCGCCGCTCCATAGCACTTCCCGGCACCCGGCGCAGGGGCTAGACTTGGCGGGATGCGTCTGATCGCATTGAGCTTGCTGGCTTCTGCTTGCGCGCGTCCGTATGTGCTGCCCGAAGCGGTCTCCGATTCGGCTGTCCGCGAGACCCGGGACGTGCGCTACTACGGCGTGACGGCCGGCAAGAACGGGTCGCGCGGGAGCGCGCTGACGACCTGGGACGTGCAGTACGACTACGCGACCATCGAGGACGATCGCGGCTGCCGGTTGCAGCGGCCTCACGTGGCGCTGACCATCCGGCAGTCGCTACCGTCGGCGCTGGCCAGCGATCCGGCCGTCGACCTTCCGCTGCTGTACGGCGTCGACGTCCTGCTGAAGCACGAAGATGGCCACCTGCGCATCGACCGCGCCGGCGCCCACGGCCTCGCCGACGCCTTGCGCTCAGTCGCGCCGCAGCCGAACTGCAACGCGCTGATGGAGGCTGCGCAGAAGGCAGCGCGGCGGGCGGTGGCGGAGTGCAAGGCCTCGAACGACGCCTACGACGCTTTCACCCGCCACGGCACGAATTAGCGGACGCTGACGCGAGTGCCGAGCCAGTCGATCAGGTCGATCTTCGTCAGGATTGCGGCCAGCTGATCGCCGTCCTTGACGATGGCCACGTGGTCCGTCGCGAAGAGCTCCTTCAGGCGCGACACGGGCGTGCGCATGGTGACGACGCCCGCCAGCGGCTTCATCACGCCCTCGATGGGCTCTTCAATCTTATGCCGCCCCTCGAGCAGCGCCTGCAGCAAGTCCACCTCGTGCAGCATGGCGATGGGCTTGTTGTTCTTCTCGACGACCGGCAGCTGCGAGATGCCGTGCTGCTTCATCAAGTTGACCGCGTGCTGCGCGGTGTCGTGCATGGTGACCGTGTGCACCGCGGGGCGCTTGCCGCCGAGGAGATCTGCCACGGTGCCCAGGCGGTCGGTCGGGTCGAGGAAGCCGTTGTCCTTCATCCACTCGTCCGAATAGAACTTGCTGATGTAGCGCGAGCCCGAGTCGGGGAGCACCACCACCACCGTCTTGCCCTTGCCCAATTCGCGCGCCAATTCCACGGCGACGTGCACGGCCGAGCCCGACGAGCCGCCGGCGAACAGGCCCTCTTCACGCGCCAACCGCCTCGCCGCGCTGAAGCTCTCCTTGTCGTTCACGCGCCGCACGTCGTCCAGCACGGTGAAGTCCATTGCCTTGCACAACATATCCTCGCCGATACCTTCGACCTTATAGACGTGCGGTTGAATCAACTTCTGGGTCTTGAAGTAATCGAGATAGACCGAGCCTTCCGGGTCGACGCCGATGTTGCGCGACTTGGGGAACTTCTCCTTTAGATATCTGCCCGCCCCAGACATCGTGCCGCCGGTGCCCAATCCGCTGACGAAGAAATCCAAAGTCAAGCCGGCTTTGCGCAAGTCACTTTCAATCTCCGGCCCAGTGAGTTTGTAATGGGCCTGGATGTTATCCGGGTTGTGGTACTGGTTGAGCATGAACGAGCCCGGCGTCTCGCGGTGGATGCGCTTGGCCGTCTCGTAGTAGCTGCGCGGATCTTCGGCCGGCACGTTGGTCGGCGTGACCACCACCTCGGCGCCGAAGGCCTTCAGCGCGTTGACCTTCTCGGTGGACATCTTGTCCGGCATGGTGAAGATGCACCGATACCCGCGGACCGACGCCCAGAGCGCCACGCCCATGCCGGTGTTGCCGCTGGTGTTCTCGACGATGGTGCCGCCCGGCTTGATGACGCCTTCCTTCTCGGCCTTGTCCAGGATGTAGAGCGCCATGCGATCTTTGATGGCGCCGCCCGGGTTCATGAACTCGCACTTCGCGTAGACGGCCGCGTCTTCCGGGCCCACCAGCTTGTTCAGGCGGACGAGCGGAGTGTTGCCGATGGCCTCGAGGACATTGTTGAAAACGGGCATGCGCGACTCCTGTTGGAGCGCGCCTTCTACCACGCATGCTAGGCTCCGCACCGCATGAACGACGCTCAACTTCAGGCAGCGTACACGTCCGCCACGGGGCAGCCCGCAGGCAAGGTCATCCGGCTCCCCGGCGGCGCGGGCAACCGCATCTACTGGCGGGTGAAAGGCCTCTTCCAGGGCAGCGCGGTGGTCATGGAGCTGCCGGCCGATCCCATCCAGAGCGAGGAGGCCTCGAAAGCGGCCGCCCACGCCGAGCTGCCCTTCCTCAACGTCGGCCGCTATCTGCAAAGCATCGGCGTTCGCGTGCCGCGCGTGCTGCTCGACGGCGTGAAGGACGGCTTCCTGGTCATCGAGGACCTGACCGATCGCACGCTCGAGCAGTCGCTCTTGGAGAAGCAGCCGCAGCGCGAGGTGTACGGCAAGGCCATCGACCAGCTGGCGAAGCTGCGCGCCCACGCGGAGCTGCATCCCGACAAGAGCTGCCTCGCCTGGACGCGCGCGTTCGACGAAGAGCTCTACAGCTGGGAGTTCGAGCACTTCATCGAATACGGTTTGCTGGCCCGCGGCGCGAAGCTGTCGGAGGACGAGTCGCAGACGCTGCGGCGCGAGTTCGCGCGCATTTCGCACCAGCTGGCGTCTGCGCCGCGCAGCTTCACGCATCGCGATTACCAGAGCCGCAACATCATGGTGCTCGACTCGGGCGATCAGGTGGTCATCGACTTCCAGGACGCGCTGCAGGGGCCGCGGCAGTACGATCTGGTCGCGCTGCTGCGAGACAGCTACGTCGAGCTGCAGCGGCCGCTCATCGACGAAATGCTCGCGCGCTATCTGCGGCAGTTCGAAGCCGAAGGCGGGCCCAAGCTGGACTTGCAAGAGTTCACCGGCTTCTTCGATCTGCTCACGGTGCAGCGCAAGCTGAAGGACGCGGGGCGCTTCGTCTTCATCGATCAGGTGAAGAAGAACCCGTCGTTCCTGCAGCACATCCCGAGCTCGCTCAAATACGTGAAGGACGCGCTGGCCCGCCGGCCCGACCTGGCCGAGGTCCGCGCCATCCTGGCGAAGCACGTGCCGGAGCTCGCCTAGGTGCAGCTCCTGGTCGTGCCGTTCACGACCACGCAGCTCGATCCCGACGCGCTTGCCCTGGCCAGGTACTGCACCCTCGAGGCGGCCGATGCGCTGGGCGCCGCGCTGCTGGCCGATGAGCTCGAAGTGACCGTCGAGGCCTTGAGCGTCGCGGCGGCCGCGCTGGGAGCCGACGCGGCGCTGGGAGCGACGCTGCGGCTGACCGGCGCTCAGGTCGAGCTGGACGTGCTGACTTCGGAGGGTGTGTCGCTGCACCAGTCCTTGCCGCTCGGGACGGTGCCGCAGGTGGGACGCGTGCTCGCGCAGGTCGCGCTCGATGAAGAGAGCGTTGAGCCGGAGCTGGTGTTGCGGCTGGCGCGGGCGACGTTGAACGAAGACCTGGACGAGCTGCTGGCGCTCGGCCAGCTCGCGCGCCGCAGACTCCTGGCGGTGGTGCGGGCCGGGCAGGGCGGCCCGCGCACGCCCGCGCTGCACTCAGCGCTCGAACAGTACGTCGAAGATCATCCGGACGATGTAGAGGCGCTGCTGCTGCTGGCGGCTTCGCGCGCCGAACATCTGGACGACCCGGGCGCCCGCGAGCTTTATCTGCGCGCGCGCGAAGCCGGCGCGGAGCTGCAAGCGCTGCAAGGTCTGGCCGGCCTGGCCCTGGCCGCCGGGAGAAGCGACGAAGCCGTGGCTCATCTGCGCAGCGCGGTGAAGCTGACCGACGATGCGCGGCTCTACTCCGCACTGGGCGCGCTCCTGCTCGATCGCGAGCCCGCCGAGGCCATCTCCGCGTTGACCCGCGCGGCGGTGCTCTCGCCGCGAGATCCGCAGCTGCAGCTGGACCTCGCGCGGGCGCTGCGCAAGCACGGCAGCGATGCCGGACGCCTGCTCGCTGCCATCTCCGAGGTGCTGCGCCTGTCGCAAGGCTCTCCGGAGATCCGGGCCGCGGCCGCCGAGCTGATTGCATCTTTGGGTTGAATTCGCGAAATGAGCTATGGGCCGCCGTCGCCGGCGGCCCGCTCGAGACGGAACTCGCGCAGCTCGGGCGGGATCTCCCCGCCGTCCGGCAGGCTCGCGCGCTTGCAGTCGTCGTTGATGTTGGCGGTCACCTCGACCTGCGCCTGCATCGCGCTCTGTTGGCACACCGTCACGTCGAAGCCGTACTCGACCGGGCAGTCGCGGCCGGTCAGCGACGGCCCGTGCGTCTTCATCACGCCGGAGATGCCGCCGTCGGCGCGATGCAGCTCGATGAGCATGGGGTCGTCCGGCTTGGTCAAGCCGCCGTCGTCCGCGCGCTCCATGAACTCGCCGCGGACGAAGCCGCCGTGGTCGCGCAGGCGGTAGGCGAAGTGCTTGTCGCTTGAGTTCACCCAGATGCCGCTCAGGTCCTGGGCGCAGTAGTCGGGCGGCGGCGGCGCTGGTGGACGCTTGCAGGCGCTCAGCAATATTAGAAAGGCGAAGACGCGGTACAACGGGAGTGCCATGGGGCGGCTCTCCTATCAGAGATTGGCGCTCGCGGTCCTGCTTCTGGGGAGGGTTGCGTCCGCTCAAGAAGAGGACCTGCTGGCGGCGT
>DATBAA010000927.1:0-2165 GCA_036271755.1 Myxococcales bacterium
TCGCGGATGGACGACGTCATCTTCATCGGCGCGCCGCCGGGCCAGCCGGACGTGAGCCAGTACCAGAACAGCGCCCAGCCCGTGTATGCGGCGGGCGGCGAGGCCGAGGTGCGCTGGCAAGCTGGTCCGGGCTTTTTCTTCTCGGCCTGGTATGCCTTCAGCGCCGTCCGGCAAGGTAGCTTCTCGCCGGGGTCCAAGATTCCGAACTCTCCACAAAATACCGGCGCCGTCCGCGCGCTCGCTCCCATCGCCGGGCCGCTGCTGTCGGCTTCGAGCGAGCTGATCTACGGCGGGCCAAGGCAGTCGTTCGGTCAGCCGGCGCAGCCCGTCGGTGAGTCGCTGCAGTGGAACCTGGGGCTGACCGGCGAGGCTTCGCACTTTCGCTACGGAGCCTTCGTCGACAACCTGCTCGACCAGCGGCCGCTGCTGCCGGCCGGCCCCGAGATCTCCTTCCCGCTGCACGCGATTCCGCAGTATGGCCGCACGGTGCGGCTGCAGATCGGAGCGTCCTTCTAGATGATCGAGCCTGTGACACTGCGCGGGAAGCACGTGACCTTGCGGCCGCTGGCGGCGACGGATGCAGCGGCGCTGCGCGAGATCGCGGCCGGTCCGCGCGAGACGTTCGTTTGGGCCAACGTCCCGCAGCCCGATCAAGTCGAAACCTACGTCTCCCGCGCGCTCGAATCCGTCGCCAAGAAGCAGGCGCTCGTCTTCGCGATCTGCTCCGGGAGCGACGTGGTGGGCTGCACGCGGCTCTTCGATCTGCAGCGCTGGGAGTGGCTACCCGGCACGGATCCGCGGCCCGGGCAGGACGTGCTCGACGCCTGTGAGATTGGCTACACCTGGCTCGCGCCGCGGGCGCAGCGAACGCCCATCAACACCGAAGCCAAGCTGCTGCTGCTGGGGCACGCCTTCGAGACCTGGCGCTGCTTTCGCGTGACCATCAAGACCGACGAGCGCAACGACCGCTCGCGCCGCGCCATCGAGCGGCTGGGCGCCAAGGCCGACGGAATCCTTCGCCAGGCGCACCCGGCCGTCGACGGCAAGCCGCGCAACACCGCCTACTACGCGGTCATCGCCGAAGAGTGGCCGCAGGTGAAGGCCGGCCTGCTAGCGCGACTGGCCTGACGGCGGCGGCACGTAGCGGTGCACGCGGCAGGGACACCAGCTGCAGTCGGGGGCCGGCGACCGCTTGGGGCAGTAGAGCCGCTGCTCGACCGGCTCCAGCGAGTCCGAGCCGTAGAAGGAGCTGCACGAATACTTGAGCACCGGCTGCTCAGCCTTGATCCGGAAGGGAAGCTTCCACTGCCCGGAGCGCAAGACCTGTTTGCTCCCGACGGGGATCTTGTCGATGCACGCCGCAAGGCTCGCGGTCACCGGCGCCGAGGTCACCGCGCCAACCCGGAAGAGCCTCGGCGGCGCGCGCTTCGCCGCCTCGACGCGCTTCGCTCGCGCTTCCGGACTGTCGTCGTAGTTGCCGCCCGAGCTGCCTTTGCCCCCGGTCGCGGAGTCCGCGGGCGCGGGGCTCGGCGCGATGCAGATGACGCCGAAGCCGCTCGCGGCCGGTGCTGCCAGAGCCGCGAGCAGCAGCCAGGTCACTCGTCTTCTTCGGCCGGCGCGAGCTTGGCGCGGAGCAGATCGCCCAGCGTGCCGAAGCCCTTGCCCGGGGCGAGCTTGCGGTTCATCTCGCGCTGGTAGTCGCGGTAGTCGGAGCCTTCCGCCGCGCGCTCGGCCGAGGTGCGCGAGAGCCGGTAGCGGCCGCGTTCGTCGATCTCGACGATCTGCGCCTTCGTCTTGGTGCCCACCGGCATGGTCTTCTTGTTGTCGCTGCCGCGCGGCGTGCCCAGCTCGGAGTTGGGGATGAGGCCCTTGCCGCCGTCCCAGTGCACGAAGACGCCGAAGGCCTCGATCTTGTCGACCGTGACCTCGAAGCTGTCGCCGACTTTCGGCTTCTTGCCGCCAGCCGCAGCAGCAGCGGAAGGAGCGCCTGCTGCGGCGGGCTTCTCGACCGGGTCGCCCTCGTTCACCTTGCGCAAGGCGATGCGGCGCGAGTCGTCGTCGATGGACTCGACCTGCACCAGGATGCTCTCGCCCTCCTTGACCACGTCGCGCGGGTGCTGGATGTGGCGGTCGGCCAGCGCGCTCACGTGCACGAGGCCGTCGAC
>DATBAA010000928.1:0-3452 GCA_036271755.1 Myxococcales bacterium
GAAACTCCTTCCGCGGAAAGCAAAACGCTCCAATGGCAGCGCCACGCGTTGTCGATCACGGGAATCGCCGCCGGGCCGCCGTCCGCGCACGCAATATCTCCGACGGACGCGACACCGCGGGCAGCGCGGCCCCGGAGGCCGCGTGGACCCGTCAGCTCTCGCGCTACGCCTGCGCGGTGACCGTCACCACCGGCACCACCGGCGTCTCCCGCAGCGTCCGCCGGCCGCGCAGCACCTCGAGCAGCGTGCTGATGTCCACCGGCTTGACGAGGTGCTGGTCGAACCCCGCTTGCAGCACCGCCTCGCGGTCCTGCTGTTGCCCGTAGCCGGTCAGCGCCACCAGGAAGATGTCGGGCTGCTGCAGTTGCCCGCGCACCGCCCGCGCCACCTCGTAGCCGCTCATGATCGGCAGCCCGATGTCCACCACCGCCAACGAGGGCTTCGACGAGGCGATGAGCTCGATGGCCTCTTTGCCGTCCGCCGCCGCCAGCACCGTGTAGCCCGCGTTGGAGAGGATGTCCGAGAGCAGCATGCGGTTGTCTTCCTGATCCTCCACCAGCACGATGGACCGCGAGACTGGCGGCTCCGCGATGATCTGCACCGCGGCGGGCCTTTCGGCTTCGACCGCCAGCGGGAGGCGCACCACGAACTCGCTGCCCAGACCCAGGCCGTTGCTGAAGGCGCGCACCTGTCCGCCGTGCGCGTTCACGAACGAGCGCACCAGCGCGAGGCCAAGCCCCATGCCGCCCGGACCCTTGCCGTGAACGGCGCGCTCCTCGTCGACCGCGCGCACGAACGGCTCGAAGATCCGCTCCAGCATGTGCGGCGCGATGCCGTTGCCGTCGTCGCAGACCCGCAGGTGCGCGTGCCCCGCGTCGCGCTCGATGGAGAGCCTCACCAGGCCGCCTGCGGGCGTGTACTTGATGGCGTTGGTGAGGAGGTTCACCTCCACCTGCTGCAGCCGGTCGGCGTCGCCGAAGATGGAGACGGCGTCCGCCGGCAGCTCCACCGACAGCTTCACGCCCGCGTTCTCCGCCATGGGCCGCACGCGCTCGACGGCAGACTCGATGGTGGCCCGCAGGTCGATGTTGGTGCGCCGCAGCTCGATCTCGTCCTGCCGCATGCGCGAGACGTCGAGCAGATCGTCCAGCAGCCGCGCCATGTGGCGGCACTGCCGGCCGATGGTCTGCAGCGCGCGGTGGCCGCGCTCGGCGGAGGTCTTCTCGTCCTCGAGCAGCGCGGAGGCGTTGAGCAGCGCGGCCAGCGGGTTGCGAAGCTCGTGCGAGAGCATGGCCATGAACTGATCGCGCAGCTGCAGCGCGCGCCGCACCTCGGCCTCGTCGCGCTTCATCTGGGTGATGTCGCGGGCGATGAACGAGGTGCCGGCGATCTGGTTGTGCTCGTCGTAGATGGGCGACTGCGCCACCGAGACGTCGACCATCGAGCCGTCCTTGCGCAGGTGCAGGCTCTCGAACGGCTGCAGCGTCTCGCCGCGCTCCGCCCGCTTGAGGTTCTCCATCGCCTGCTGCTGCCGGTCGGGCGGGACCATGAAGAGCGCGTCCTTGCCCGCGGTGTCTTCGCTGGACCAGCCGTAGAGCCGCTCGGCGCCGTGGTTCCAGCCGGCGATCTTGCCGCCCTTGTCCTTGGAGAAGATGGCGTCGCCCGAAGATTCGACGATGGCCGAGAGCCTGCGCACGCGCGCCTCGCTGCGCTTGAGCTCGGAGACGTCCACCAGCAGCACCACCACGCCGTGCTTCGCGGTGCGGCTGCGGTGCGGCAGGATGCGCAGCAGGTAGATGACGCCGTCGCGGCTGGTCACCTCGCGCTGGATGGGCTGGCTGGTCTGCAGCACCGAGAGCACGTCGGCCTCGAGGCCCGCGTGCTGGATGGTGGGCGCGAAGCTGTCGAAGCGCCGGCCCACGTCCTGCGGCAGGAGCCGGAAGACGTGCGCCGCCTGGGCCGTGTACTTGCGGATGCAGAGCTGCTCGTCGACGAAGAGCACGCCCACGTCGATGCTGTGCAGGAGGCCGTCCAGGTCGTCGGTCAATTCTCCCAGCTGGGTGATCTTGCGCTGGTGCTCGACGTTGACGGTGTAGAGCTCCTCGTTGACCGAGTGCAGCTCTTCGTTGGTGCTTTGCAGCTCTTCATTGGAAGCGACCAGCTCTTCGTTGGTGGCCTGCAGCTCCTCGTTCGAGGTCTCCAGCTCCTCGATGGTGGCTTGCAGGCTCTCCTTGGTGAAGCGCAGCTCGTGCTCGAGCGAGTTGACGTAGTCGCGCGAAGCGGTGGGCACGTCGATGGACTCCGCCTGCTCCGAAGGCGGCGCGATGGGGTCTTTGCTCTCGAAGGTGATCAAGAAGTGCGGAATGGGGTTCTGCGAGGGCCCCAACGATTCGACCGTCAGGCTGAACTCCTTGCGGACGTTGCCGGTGCGGACGGGAATGCCGTGCAGCCGCACCGGCTTGCGCTCCTTGTGCGCGTGCTGCAGCGCTCCGAGCAAGCCGGGCTTCAGGTCTTCGTCCACCATGTCGAGGACGTTGTTGGAAGGCCGGCCGGGACGGACGTGCAGCAGATCCTCCGCGCCGCCGAAGGTGTGGAGCAGGTGATAGTGCTCGTCCACCAGCACGCTCGACGGCATCACCTTGGCCAGCAGCTGATCGTAGACGCTGAGCACGTGCGGGCCGGGCACGGTGCGGCTCGCCAGCAGCGCGGGCCTGGGCGCAGTCCCGTACGGCGCCGCGACCGGAAGGCGGATCTCTGGAAGCCGCGCGTCCCTTCGCTTGCGATAGAGGCGCCAGTGCGCGTCCAGCGTATCGAACTCGTCGGCCACCTCTCCCGGAGTTTCGCTGGGACCGAGCAGCAGGGTGCCGCCGGTCTTGAGGCCGAAGTGGAAGAGCGAGAGCGCCTTCTTCTGCGCCAGCGGCTGGAAGTAGATGAGCAGGTTGCGGCAGCTCACCAGGTCGATGCGGGTGAAGGGCGCGTCGGTGATGAGGTTGTGGCGGGCGAAGACGATGACCTGGCGCAAGTCCTTGGCCACGCGAAAGCGATGATCGTCGGGCACGAAGTAGCGCGCGCGGCGGGCGGCGCTCACCTCCGACAGCGCGGCCTCTTCGTAGACGCCGTTGCTGGCGATCTCCAGCGAGTGGCGGTGCACGTCGGTGGCGAAGATCTTGAGGTTCAGCGGCCGGTGCGCGGCCTCGAGCGCCTCGTGGAAGAGCATGGCGACGGTGTACGCCTCTTCGCCGGTGGCGCAGGCCGCGATCCAGACGCGGATCTCCTCGTTGGCCGTCCTCGCCGCGAGGATGGAGGGGATCACCTGCTTCTCCAACTGCTCGAAGGCCTCGGTGTCGCGGAAGAAGCGGGTCACGCCGATGAGCAGGTCGCGATAGAGCGAGTTCAGCTCCTCGGGCGTGGTGGTGAGCATCCGCGCGTAGTCGGCGATGTCGAGCTGGTTG
>DATBAA010000929.1:0-7983 GCA_036271755.1 Myxococcales bacterium
AGCTCTCGGGCGGACAGGCGCAGCGCGTGGGCCTGATGCGCGCGCTGATGCTGGACGCGCCGGTGCTGCTCCTCGACGAGCCGCTGGGCGCGCTCGACCCGCTGACCCGCTTCGATCTGCAGCAAGACCTGCGCGACGTCTTCAAGCGGCTCTCGAAGACCGTCGCCATCGTCACCCACGACTTGTCGGAGGCGGCCTTCTTCGGCGGCACCGTGCTGCTCTTTCGCGGCGGCCACGTCGAGCAACAGGGAACCATCGAAGAGCTGGTGAAGAACCCAGCCACGCCGTTCGTCGAGCGGTTTGTCCAAGCCCAGCGCGGTGTCTCGTGATCCTGCTCTTGCTCGCCCTCACCACGGTTGGCTCGAAGCAGTTCACCGAGTCGGTGATCCTCGGCGAGATTGCCCGGCAGACGCTGCAGGAGGCCGGCATCGACGCCGCGCACCGCCGCGAGCTGGGCGGCACCCGCGTGCTCTGGGACGCTCTGCTCAAGGGCGATATCGACCTCTACCCGGAATACACCGGGACCTTGAACCTAGAGCTCCTGCACGGAGAGAAGCTGGAGGCCAAGGGCCTGACCATGATCCGGATAGGCTTTCAAAACACCTATGCGATTGGAATCAAGGAAACGACGGCGGCGAAGCTGGACCTTCACAAGCTCTCCGACCTGGCGAAGCATCCCGAGCTCAAGATAGGTCTGTCGAATGAGTTCCTGCAGCGTCAGGATGGCTGGCCGCGCCTGCGCGAAGTGTATGGACTTGGAAATGCCAACGTCACCGGCCTGCAGCACGATCTCGCTTATCGGGCCATCGAAACCAACTCACTCGACGCGACCGATCTCTACTCCACGGACGCGGAGATCCAGGCCTACAAGCTCATCACCCTGACCGACGACAAGAAGGCCTTCCCCGAATACGAGGCCGTCTTCCTCTTCAAGCCAGACGAAAAGCTGCAAGCGGCGCTGAAGAAGCTCGAAGGCGCCATCGACGAGAAGTCGATGATTGCGCTCAACGCGCGCGCCCGCCTCGAGCATGTGCCCGAGCAGCAGATCGCCGCCGGCTTCCTGCGGGACAGGTTTGCCTTGAAGACGAACACCGCTGAAGAGAGCAGGGCGCGGCGCATCTTGCGACGCACCTACGAGCACCTCTTTCTCGTCGCCGTCTCGTTGGCCGCAGCCATCGCCGTGGCGCTGCCTCTGGGCATTCTCGCGGCGAGACGAAAGCGCTTGGGCCAGCTGGTGCTCGCGGTCGCCGGGCTGCTGCAGACCATTCCCAGCCTGGCGCTGCTGGTGTTCATGATTCCATTGCTGGGCATCGGCACCTGGCCCGCCATCGCCGCGCTCTTTCTCTATGGCCTCTTGCCCATCGTTCGCGCCACGCACGCCGGGCTCACCTCGATTCCCGGCGAGCTTCGTGAGTCGGCCGAGGCGCTCGGACTGACGAAGAGCGCGCGGCTGCGGCTCATCGAGCTGCCCATGGCTTCGAAAGCCATCCTCTCCGGCATCCAGATCTCGGCGGTCATCAGCGTCGGCACTGCGACACTGGGCGCGCTGGTCGGCGCCGGCGGATACGGCCAGCCCATCCTCACCGGCATTCGTCTGGCCGACACCAGCATCATCCTCGAAGGCGCCGCGCCGGCCGCGCTGCTGGCGCTCGCCGTGCAAGGGCTGTTCGAGCTCTTGGAGAAGGTCTTCGTCTCGAAGGGTTTGCGGCTCTCAAACTAAAGGATGAAACACCAGGATCGCGGCGTCCCAGAGCACGTGGGTGACGATGCTGGGAATGCAGGAGCGAAGCCAGACCCGCATGCCGCCCCACACCGCGCCGCAGATGAACGCCACCAGCGCCAGCAGCCAATTGCCGCTGCTCAGGTGCGCCGCGCCCACGATCAGGGAATTCAGCGCTACCCCGCGCCAGGAGCGGTCGCGCAGCGCCACGCCGCGAAAGACGATCTCCTCCGAAGCAGCCACCAGCGGAATGAGCAGCGCGCGCTCCAGAGGCGAAAACCAGGGCGTTCGCAGCGTGTAGTAGAGGCTGACGGTGAGGTTGCGCAGCTGGGGAAACTTCGGAACCAGCAAGGCAAACAATCCATAGGTTCCCGCGGTCATCACCAATGCACCGGCCAGACCCAAAGCGAGCAGCCGCGCGTTTGGCCGCACCAGCTGGCGAGCGCCCGGCAGACGCCAGAGCGCAACCGCGGCCAAGAGCGGCCCCACCAGCGCCAGCGGCGCCCAGGTGCCCAGGCGGCTGATCAAGAGGAAGCAGCCGGACCAGACCAGAAGCCCGGCGAAAAAGAGCGGCACGCCACTACTTATGCACTGCAGGCGCCCAGGCACTAACCCATTCCTATGAAAGTGTTCCTCAGCGGAGCGACCGGCTTCATCGGCGGGCGGCTCGCAAAGCCTCTGAGCCAAGCGCACGAGGTCGTCCGCGGCAGCCGCAAACCAAGACCGGGTTTCGTACACTTCGACCTCGACGACGAAGCGAGCATTGAAGAGGCCTTCAGCGGCTGCGACGCGGCCTATTTCCTCGCGCACTCACTCACCGGCGCCAGGGAAGACTTCGCCGAGCACGAGCTGAAGAGCGCCCAGCGGTTCGCGCGCGCCGCCGCAAGCCAGAAGCTGAAGCGCGTCGTCTATCTGGGCGGTCTCGAGCCGACCGCGGCGCCGCCGTCCGAGCACCTGCGCAGCCGGCTCGCCGTCGGCAAGGCGCTGCGCGAGGGCGGCGTGCCTTGTCTCGAGCTGCGCGCGTCGGTGATCATCGGCCACGGCAGCGCGTCGTTTCGCATCCTGCGCGATCTGGCGGCGCGGCTGCCCGCGATGGTGCTGCCGGCCTGGCTCGACAGCCGGACGGAGCCCATCGCCGTCGACGACGTCATTGCTGCGTTGGTGAAAGCGCTCGAGGTGCCGCTACCGGAAAGCGACTGGCAGGACCTGCCCGGCCCCGAGACCCTGAGCGGCCGCGAGATGCTGCTGCGGACCGCGCGAATCCTGGGCGTGAAGCCGCGCACCTGGCCCGTTCCGCTGCTCACGCCGCGGCTCTCGGCGCGCTGGCTGTGGCTCATCAGCGGCGTCGACTATCGACTGGCGCAAGAGCTGGTCGACGGCCTCCAGGGCGACCTGCTGGCCCAGCGCCGCGGCTTCCAAGCCCAACTCACTCCCTTCGACGAAGCCGTCAAACGCGCGCTCGCCGAAGAGCACGTCGAATCCTTGAAGGGCCTCGCCGGCCTGGGCTGGGAGACGCTCGTCCGCCGCCTGGCGCCGACCTAGAGCTTGCCCAGAATGGCCATTCCGTCCGGCGTACCCAGGCCGGTGCAGGCATCCCAACCCTGACCGGCCAGATAGCCTTTCACCGTTCCGGTGATGGCATTGGTTCCACTGGTGACGTCTTTCATCACCGCGGCGTTCGCATACAAGAACGGATTCAAGAAGCCGATCTTCTTTTGTTTGGCTTGATTGAGCAGCGCCACCAGGGCCGCCGCCAACGGCGCCACCGCGCTGGTGCCGCCGCTCGGCTGATCGACGCCTTGCACGCGGACGAAGTAGTTGGTGGCGCTCATGGCAATGTCCGGAACGCCGCGCCCGGGCTTGTTGGTGGCGATCGACTTCGGCGGCGCGCCTTTGAAGTAAGCCGTTTGATAGTCGGGCAATTGAAAGACGGCGCTGATTCCGCCGCCCGAAGCCCAGCCGCCGCCGCCCGGAACGTTGCCGAAGGCCGTGCCGTCGTTCCACACCACGTCGGCGCCGTCCTGGATCTGCGTCCCGCCGCAAGCCAGCACGTACGGATCGCAGGACGGATGGTCGACGTGGATCTTGCCGTCCCAGCTCTGCCCGTCCAGGTCGGCGGTGCCGTGATCGCCCGAGGCCACGCAGATGGTCACGCCTTGCGCCGCGGCCGCGAGGAAGATCTCGTGATACGCGTCGATGGACTGCTGGTCTTCGCCGTCCTCCGGGCCGCCCCAGCTGATGGAGATGACGCTGGGGTTGCGCTCGCTGTCGTGCACCGCCGCGCTGATGGCGTCGATGAACCCGCTGCCCTGGTTGGGCCCGAAGTAGACCGCGATGTTCGCCTTTGGAGCCACGCAGCCCGCCACCTCGATGTCGAGCATCACCTCGCCGTCGGCGTCGTTGCCGGGTGAGTTGCGGAGATGATCGACCGAGACCGCGACCACGTTGGGCAGCGGCGCTTTGAGCTCGGCAAAATACGTGCGCAGGTCGGTGTTGGAGAAGCCGCCGCCCAATTCGATGATGGCGATGGTCTCACCCGCGCCGTCCAGCGTCTTTCCCGCGGCCTGCGTGGGAAAGTTGTACCGCTTTGCATAGTCGCTGGCGGGCACGCCGTTGCCGCCGTTCAGGTTGGCCAGCAGCGACTTGCGGCCGGGCGAGCGGTGCTTGGGGCGCGTGTCGAAGCCGAAGACTCCGGTGACGATGCCGCTCAGCTCGGCGGGCACGTGGATCTCGCCGTGGCGGCCGCGATAGGTGCCGGTGGCGTGGTGGTAGAGGTGCACCTCGGCGGGAAAGGCGTTGAGCAGATCGCCCAGCTTTCCGCAGAGGATGATCTTCCGCTCGGCCTGGCTGCGCTGCGCGACGAGGAGGTTGTGCTGCTGCGCGAACCGCTCCACCGCGTCCAGATCGGCGGGGTCCGCGCCGTGCTGCGCGGCCAGCTCGGCCTTCGAGAGATAGGTGCGCGCCGCAACCGGCTGGGCGCTGAGCTTCGCGACGAACTGCTCCAGCTCGGCGCCGCGCGAGCGGATTCGCACGGTGAGCTCGGCGGTCTCCGACAAGTTGACCGGGCCCGCTGCGCGAGAGTTGCTGAGCAGCCCGCGAGCGCTGCCCGGAAGGACGACATGATTGCGTGACGGCATGAGCTACCTCCGCGAAGGAGCTTAGCTCGCCTCTGCGACAGCCGCGCGGCGGCCGAAGACGAACGTCAAGACGATGGCCGCCTCGACGCAAGCCACCACCGCGAGCCCCGCATAGGCAAGCGGCTGCGAGACGAGGTGCCGCTCGATCAACGTCCGTGCCAGCCCGAAGCCGACCAGCAGCGCGTCGACCGTCATGCAGGCGCGGCGGAACGGCTCCGGCGCCACCCGCCGCAGCGCCAGATACCCCAGCGGCACGCCCAGGAGCACGCTGGGCGCGAACCGCGCGGTCAACGCCAACGACGGCCCGGTGAACATGCCCAGCGCCAGATACGCCGCCACGGTGCAGGCCGACTCGGCCAGCCGGAAGATGCTCAGCGCGGCGCGAAACTCGGTCTTGGAGAGGCCCTGGTTGTTGAAGAAGAGCGCCAGCGGCGGCCCCGAGATGGTGGTGGCGCCATAGAGCACGCCCAGCGCGAAGCCGCCCGGCAAGGCCACGGCCTTCTCGTTGCGAATGGGCTTGCGCATGCCCGCCGACTGCAAGAGCAGGAGCGGCAGCAGCACCGCGAAGGTGAGCAGCTTGAGCAGCCCCGGGTCGACGCGGGCGAGCAGGACGCTGCCCACGACCACGCCCGGCGCGATGCCGATGAGCAGCGCGGGCATGCGCGGCCACACCGCCCGCAGCGAGTTGCGATTGACCACCAGCGCCACCGCGTTGATGACCACCTCGACGAGGACCAGCGCCGGGTTGAGCAGCCGCGCGCCGTAGACCAGGAGCGCCGCGGGAACGGTGACCGACGAGAAGCCGTACCCGAGGCCGCCGTTGATGGCCGCCGCCAGAAGCGCAACTCCCGCGATGGCCCACTGCGCTCCGGTCACCGTGCCTCCTCGGACGACACGAAAGTCTACGCACGCGGCAACCCGCATGCAGCCCCTGAAACAGAGACGTCACAGATGGGTTTCGCTAGTGAGCTCTGCGGGAGCGATCTTCCCGCGGAGCGAGCGGAAGAGATAGGTGAAATAGGCCGCTGCCAGCAGCATGGCGGCGGTCCACCAGACGATGCCGACCGCCAGACCGTGCGCGCCACTGGCGGAAGTGTGCGCGTTCAAGCTGAAGCGTGGGTCGATGGCCGACGGCAGCAGCACCGGGTAGAGCCCACATGCCGTCGCCGCCAGCACGCTGCCGAGAAAAACCGACGAGCAAAGAAACGCGGCCAGCTCCGCGCCTCGCCGGTGCGCGATTGGCGCTGCGATCAAGGAGAGCCAGGTCAGCGCGACGAACAGCCAGCTCCACGGCCGCGAGACGATGGCCGAAAAGAGCTCGGGCCGCACCCGCGAGGTCGTGAACGTGCCGATGACGAAGAGCAGCGCGACGAGGATCCAGACGGGCAAAGCAGCCTTGGCACAGCGCCGCTGCACCTCGCCGGAGGTCTTCCAGCGCAGATAGCCGAGGCCGTGCGCGGCCAGCGTCGCAGCAGTGAAGACGCCGACGCCGGCGGTGTACCAATCGAGCACGCCGGGCCGCTCGACGTTGGCGCGAAAGTTCCCGAAGAGCGGCGTTGCGAACGCCCCGCTGCCGTCCAGGCCGACGCCGCGCAAGACGTTGCCCAGCGCGGCGCCGAGCACGATGGCCAGCAAAAGGCCGGAGAGCGCGAAGACCGCGTCCCAGAACGCCCGCCAGAGCGCCCCCGGCACCTGCGCGCGAAACTCGATGGAGACCCCGCGCAAGATGAGCAGCCAGAGCACCAGCATCAGCGGCAGGTAGAACCCGCTGAACGAGATGGCGTAGGCCCGGGGAAAGGCAAAGAAGAGCGTGCCGCCGGCCGCGATGAGCCAGACCTCGTTGCCGTCCCAGACGGGTCCGATGGCCGACAACACCTGCCGCCGCTCCGCCTCTGTCTTGGCGACGAAGAGGTGCACGATGCCCGCGCCGAAGTCGAAGCCGTCCAGCACTACATAGACCGCGAGCATGCCCGCGACGTTGGCGTACCAGAGCGCGGTCATTCGTGAGCCCCGGTCGCGTATGGCCCGCGCGAGATCTCACGGCCCACCAGGAAGAGAAAGAGGACGCCGACCACCAGGTACAAGCCCGCGAAGCCCAGCGCGGTGAAGAGCGTGTCGCCGGCGGTCACCAGCGGCGAAGTCCCGGCCGAGGTGCGCATCAAGCCATAGATCAGCCACGGCTGCCGCCCTAGCTCTGCCGTCATCCAGCCCGCGGTGGTCGCGATATAAGGGAATGGCACCGACAAGAGCAAGATCCAAAGCGCCCAGCGCGTCCGCGACAATGTCTTGCGCCACAAGAGGAACGCGGCCAGCGCCAGCACCGCCACGAAGAGCGTCCCCAGGCCGACCATCACGTGATAGGCGTAATAGAGCAATTCGATATTGTCCGGCCATTGGTCCTGCGGAATATCCTCCAGGCCTTTCACCGGGCTGCTGAAGTGCCCATACGCGAGAAAGCTCAACACCGCCGGAACATAGATAGGATTCTCCAGCCGGTGATGCTCCAGGTCGGGCTGGCCAATCAAGGCGATGGGCGCGCGCGGCTCGGTCTTGAAGGCGCCCTCCATGGCCGCGAGCGTGGCTGGCTGCGCGGTGGCGAGCAGCTTCCCTTGCGCGTCGCCGGTGGGGAAGATCTGCAGGAGGCATGCGGCCAGGCCGGCAATGACTCCTATC
The DNA here is from genome assembly GCA_036271755.1 of Myxococcales bacterium. Taxonomy (GTDB): domain Bacteria; phylum Myxococcota; class Myxococcia; order Myxococcales; family 40CM-4-68-19; genus 40CM-4-68-19. Next base: position 7,531 of record DATBAA010000929.1, read on the forward strand.
TTCAAATTCTTCGCCGCCGCCTCGGAGTGCTCGCCCGATAAAGTCCAATAAGCGCCGACCGCGGCGACCGCAAACGAAGCAGTCACGACCGAAGCGCACATGTTGTGCAGGTATTCCCAGACGGCCCAGCGGTTGAGCAGGTAATCCCAGAAGCTCGCCAGCTCCAACGCGCCATGGGGTCCGACCGAATGACCTACGGGATATTGCATGAAAGCATTGGTGACGATGATGAAGTAGCCCGACAGCCACGAGCCGCCGAAGAGCGCCGCCGCGCTGGCGAAGTGTGCCTTGGGTCCCAGCCGCTTCTCGCCGAAGAGAAACAGGCCCAGGAAGGTCGACTCGAGAAAGAAGGCGAAGACGCCTTCCATGGCCAGCGTGGTCCCGATGACTCCGCCGGCATATTGAGAGAAGCGCGCCCAGTTGGTGCCGAACTGGAACTCGAGCGGAATGCCG
>DATBAA010000930.1:0-1978 GCA_036271755.1 Myxococcales bacterium
CGCCTTGGTCTTCACCTGCGCAAATGCGAACGGCACCGCGAGCGGATTGCCGAAACGCGCCAGCGCGTCCACCCACGGCCCGCCCGGATAGCCCAGTCCCAGCAGCTTCGCCACCTTGTCGTAAGCTTCGCCTGCCGCGTCATCCACAGTCCGCCCCACGAGCTGGTAGTGCCATGCCCCTTCGAGCGACCGGGCCAAATAAAGATGCGTATGCCCCCCGGAAACCACCAGCGCCAGCGCCGGCTCTTCTTTCGATTCCGGCTCTTCCTTCAATTCAGAAGCGTCATCCTGAGCGGCCCGAAGCGCAGCGGAGGGGAGTCGAAGGACTTGCATCGCCGGATCACCGTCCGCCGCGTGCCCCTCCCGCTCATGCAGCAACACCGCATGAATATGCCCCTCGAGATGATTCACTGCGATCAGCGCCAGGCCGTTCGCAAAAGCCAGCGCCTTGGCATACGTGATCCCCACCAGCAGCGCCCCGGCCAGCCCCGGTCCGGAGGTCACTGCGATCGCATCCAGATCGGCCAGCGTAACCTGCGCCTCGGCCAGCGCCGCCCGCACCACCGGCACAATAGCCCGCAGATGCTCGCGCGAGGCCAGCTCCGGCACCACCCCGCCATACCGCGCATGGGTCGCAATCTGCGAGGCGACGACGGAAGCAAGCGTCCGCTCTCCGCGCTCCACAACCGCCGCCGCCGTCTCGTCGCAAGACGTCTCAATGCCCAGAATCAACCCACGCTTCGTCACGCTTTCAGTTTACCGGCCCCTGTGTCGGGTGCCCCACCCTCGGCGCGTCTTTGTTCTTGCGCCTAGGGTGGGACAGCACGAACTCACGCGAATAAGGCCGGGTGCCCCAGGTCCCGACTTTGAGACCCGGGATAGCATGAACGTTCAAGCCCGATACTTCCTTCTCTGAGAACAGCGACAATAGAAACAGAACCAATGTTCCCGGCAACACCCCAATTCGAAGCCGCGCTCCAAATCGTCAAGACCCTGCGCGCAGCCGGCCACCAGGCCTATCTCGCCGGCGGCTGTGTCCGCGACCTCCTCCTCGGCCGCGCGCCGACAGACTTCGATGTAGCCACCAGCGCCACGCCCGGCGTAGTCCTCGACATGTTCCCGCGCACCTTCGCCGTGGGCGCGCACTTCGGCGTGGTGCTCGTCGCCCCGGAGAACAGCGGCGCCGGCTATGTGACCGAAGTCGCCACTTTCCGCTCAGACGGCGCCTATTCCGACGGCCGCCATCCCGACGCGGTTCGCTACACCGCCAGCGCCGAAGAGGACGTCCAACGCCGCGACTTCACCATCAACGGACTGCTCCTCGATCCCCTGCGCGCGGCAGGCAACCTCCGCGCGGCTGTTCTCGATTCCGTCGGCGGCCTCGCAGACCTCGATGCCTGCATCCTGCGCGCCATTGGCCGCGCCGAGTTGCGCTTTGAAGAAGACCGCCTGCGCATGTTGCGCGCCGTCCGCTTCGCCGCGCGCTTCGGCTTCGAGCTTGAAGCGGGCACACTGCGCGCCATCCGCGCCCTCGCCGCGCGCATTCACTCCATCAGCCGCGAGCGCATCCGCGACGAGCTTACCCGCATGCTCACTGAAGGCCGCGCCCGCCGCGCCTTTGAGCTGCTCGATGAAACCGGGCTGCTCCACCAAGTACTGCCGGAAATCGCCCGCATGAAAGGCGTCGAGCAGCCGCCGCAGTTCCACCCCGAGGGCGACGTCTTCACCCACACGCTCATGCTCCTCGATCAGCTGGAGCCGGGTTGCTCCATGACGCTCGCCTGGGGCGCGCTGCTGCACGATGTGGGCAAGCCGCCCACCTTCCGCGTCGCGCCCGACCGCATCCGCTTCGACGGCCACGTAGAAGTCGGCGTCGCCATGGCCACGGACATCTGCCGCCGCTTCCGCTTCTCGAACGACGAGATCCGGCAGGTGCTTGCCCTGGTGCAGAACCACATGCGCTTCGCCGACGTAGAGC
>DATBAA010000931.1:0-2393 GCA_036271755.1 Myxococcales bacterium
CTCGTAAATGAGCCTCTTCTCTCCGTGCATGTCGCCAAGCTCACCACGTCGTTGCTGTCGACACCAGCGTGACGTCTGTTGCCGCGAACTCGTTCGGGGGCGGCCGGCCGCTTTAGCGGCTGCGCTCGGCAGTGCGCTTCATTCGTGCGCGCTGGGGTAGCGCTAGGGGGCGGAGACGCAGAAGACGTGCCGTCGGAGCGCCATCAGGCCGCACTCGCGGACGCCCCACGGGCTCGTCGGTTGGCGGCCGGAGCGCCACGGTCGCCGCAGCCTTTGCGAGCGCCTGCGCTGCGTCCACCTCTTCCGGGGCTTTAGCCACACGCTCACCACGCCGCGCCCGTGTCGTCGTTGCCGTCGAAGCGCGCCGGCTTTCCGCTGCGCAAAGCCTGCGCGCCGCTCGCGCTGACGTTGGCGGACTTCAGCCGGACTTGATGGCTTGGGTGAAGGCGGTGATGGTCTTCTTGGCGTCGCCCAGGACCAGCATGGTGTTGGGGCTGACGAAGAGGCCGTTTTCGATGCCCGCAAAGCCTGGATTCAAAGACCGCTTGAGCACGATGCAGCTGCGCGCGGCGTCGGCGTTCAGGATGGGCATGCCGAAGATGGGGCTCGCCGGGTCGGTGCGCGCCGCGGGGTTGACCACGTCGTTGGCGCCGACTACCAGCGCCACATCGGCCGCCGCGAACTCGTCGTTGATCTGCTCGAGATCGAAGAGCGCATCGTAGGCGACGTTGGCCTCCGCCAGTAGCACGTTCATGTGCCCCGGCATGCGGCCCGCGACGGGATGGATGGCGTACTTCACCGTGCAGCCGCCCGCGGCCAGCGCGGCTTGCAGCTCGTGCACCGCGTGCTGCGCCTGCGACACCGCCATGCCGTAGCCGGGCACCACGATGACCGTCCGCGCCGCGCGCAGGACCTCCACCGCGTCCTCGACCGAGGCCTGGTTGGGCGCGCGGCCCGGTAGCTCGCCAGCGACTGTCGTCGTGGTCGCAGAGCCGAACGCGCCGAAGAGCACGTTGGAGAAGCTGCGGTTCATCGCCTTGGACATCATCATGCCCAGGATGAAGCCCGACCCGCCGTCGAGCGCGCCGCAGATGATCAAGACGTTGTTGCGCAGCGAGAAGCCCGTGGCCGCCGCCGCGAGGCCCGCGTAGGAGTTCAAGAGGCAGATCACCACCGGCATGTCCGCGCCGCCGATGGGCATGACGAGCGAGACGCCGATGACCAGAGCCAGGCAAGCCAAGACGCAGAAGGCCGCGAACGCAGTCGGGTTGAAGACCAGCCAGAGCACGAGCGCGACGGCCACGACGGCCAGCACGAGGTTGAAGAAGTTCTGGCCTTTGAACGTCACCGGCTTGCCGGACAGGAACCCTTGCAGCTTGCCGAAGGCCACCAGCGAGCCCGTGAAGGTGACCGCGCCCAGCAGCACCTCCAGGCCGGTGGCGGTCATCTGCAGCGTGTTCATCTGCTCGCCAATTTCGCGCAGGTGCCAATATTCGCTGATGCCCACCAGCGCCACCGCGAGGCCGCCGAACGCGTGCGAGAACGCGATGCGCTCGGGCATCATCGTCATGGGGATCTTCAGCGAGATCCAAGTGCCGACGGCCGCGCCGATCAGGGCGCCGGCGATGATCCACTGGTAGGTGATCACCTCGTGGCGCAGCAGCGTGCCGGCCACCGCCAGCACCATGCCGATCTCAGCTAGCAAAACGCCCCTTCGGGCGCGCTCGGGACTGCCGAGGCCCTGGAGCCCGAGGATGAAGAGGATGGAAGCCGCTAGATAACAAAGCTGGACGACGAGCTCGGCGTTCACTTCCGCGGCCCCTCTCGCTTCTTGAACATGCGCAGCATCCGGTCGGTGATGACGAACCCGCCCACCACGTTGAGGCTCGCCGCCGCCACCGCCACCGTGCCCATCACGGTGGCGACGGTGCCGCGTCCCGAGCCGGCGGCCACCATCGAGCCCACCAGCGAGATGCCGCTGATGGCGTTGGTCGCGGCCATCAAAGGCGTGTGCAGCAGCTTGGGCACGCGCTCGAGCACCTGAAAGCCGACGAAGACGGCGAGCGTGAAGATGTAGAGCCCGAAGACGAGCGATTCCAGAAGGTCGGTCATAGCGTTCTCGGCTGAGGGCTCGATTGCAGGCGAGGGTCCGAGACGACGCCTTTACGGATAGTGACGACGCCGCGGGTGATCTCGTCGGTCGCGTCCAGGCGCAATTCAGGGCCGTCCTGGCCGACGAGGTGCAGCAGCAGCTTCTCCATGTTGCGCGACCACATCTGGCTGGCGTGCACCGCCACCTGCGCGGGCAGGTTCAGCTCGCCGATGATGGTGACGCCGTTGTCCGTGACGATGGTCTCGCCGGGCTTCGTCAAAGCGCAGTTGCCGCCGCCGTC
>DATBAA010000932.1:0-3512 GCA_036271755.1 Myxococcales bacterium
TATTTGTCGACCACGTTGGCGACGTATTCGGGGCCCTTCATGCGGCCCTCGATCTTGAAGCAGGAGACGCCGGCCCTCAAGAGCTGCGGCAAGAGATCGTAAGCGGCCAGGTCGCGCGGGCTGAGCAGGTATTTGAGCTGCTCATCGTGGCTGTGGTCCTTCTGTCCGTCCACGATCAGATCGTAGGGAAGCCGACAGCTCTGGGCGCACTGCCCGCGGTTGGCGCTGCGCGCCTGCAAGGCCTCGCTGGTGAGGCACTGGCCGCTCCAGCTGACGCAGAGCGCCCCGTGGACGAAGCACTCCAACTCCAAATCCGTGTGCTTCGCCATCTGCGCGATCTCGTCGATGGAGAGCTCGCGCGGCAGCACCACGCGAGTCACTCCCAGCGAAGCGGCGATGGCGGCTGCTTCGGCGGACGAGATGGTCATCTGCGTCGAAGCGTGGAGCGGCAGCTCGGGGCACACCGCGCGGGCCAGCCGCGCCGCGCCCAGGTCCTGCACGATGATGGCGTCCGCGCCGGCCCTGGCGATGCCGGCGAGCGCCTCCTCGGCTACGGGAAGTTCCTGATCGAAGACCAGTGTGTTGAAGGTGACAAATCCCTGGACGTTCCTCGAGTGGAGAAAATCGAAGACACGCGTCAGATCCGTGACGGCAAAGTTGTCGGCTCTGGCGCGCGCGTTGAAGCCGCCGCGCAGTCCGAAATAGACCGCGTCCGCGCCGGCGGCCACCGCGGCGCGCAGGCACTCCTCATCGCCCGCAGGGGCTAGCAACTCTGGTTTTTTCAGGATCTTGGCCATATGCGGCAGGGCTTTCTAACGGGCTCTGGTGTCAGATCATTGCAGAAACATCAAGCGTGCTCTGGCTTAGCCGCTCAGCGTTGGCGCGGGTCTTGCTCTGAAAGGCTACAGACGCCCGGACCTACCCAAAATGGTACCCCGGCAAAGAGGTTAGCCCATGGATGATGTCGAGCAGAACGACGAGACCCTGACCTGCGGGGTTTGCCGCAAGACCGGCCAGTTCACCGCGCCCGTCTCGGTCATCCTGGTGTTCGCACCGGGCATGGCCAAACCCTATCCGCTCATCCCGGCTGAAGACTACCGGGTCTGCGGCGCCTGCGACGCCATCTTCACGCTGGTCAACCGCGCGGTCGAGGCTCATCCGATCACGCGCACGGCCGGTCCCTGGAGCCGCGCCATCGTCGTCTTCTCCGACGGCCACGGCGTCGACGTCAAAGCCAAGCGCCAAGGTCAAGCCGTCGCGATGGCGTAGAGCTGTCTCTTCGGTTCAACCGCGAAGCGCGCAAAGCGCGCAAAGAGAAAAACAGAATTTCCTTTGGTTTTTCTTTGCGGACTCGGCGCGCTTTGCGGTGAATGTTTTACTGGCAGTCGGGGCAGAGGCCCTCGGCCTGGACCCGGACAGCGTGGACTGCGAAGCCTTGGACGTCTTGGACGCGCAGGCCGTCGAGCGCGCCGTCGTGCAGGTCGCGCACCTTCTTGCAATTCGTACAGACCAGGTGATGGTGCGGCCGGCCGGCGCCAGTGCCCGGCAGCGCTGCTTCGTAGCGCGCCTGCTCGTGCAGCGGGTTCACGTCCGCCACCGCGCCGATGGCTTTCAACGCTTCGAGGTTCTTGTAGACCGTCGCCAGCGAGAGCGCCGGCAGCCGCTTTTGCACCGCGCGATGCAACTGCTCCGCGCTCGGGTGCTCGCGCGAAGCCGACAGCACCTCGAAGATGGCCACGCGCTGCGCCGTCACCGAGAGCCCGTGCTCGCGGCAGTAGGCGGAAAATTGCGCGGTCTCGTTACCATGATGCGCCGCTGGAGCCGCGACGCGCCGCGCGGTTGGAGCGGCGACTCGCTTCACTGGAGATCCTGCGCCAGCGACCGGCGCACCGCCTCGGACAGCTCCAAGCGGTGGTTGTAGTGCGGATGATCGACGACCAGAAACGCCGGCCCCTGCAGAAGCGCCTGCTGATCTCCCGCGGGAAAGCGCAGGTACTGCACCGCCGCCGCTCCGCGCGCCTCCTCCTCGCGGCCGCCCTCGACCACGCCCTGGATGCGCTTGCCAGCAACCTCCAGCCAGATGTGCTTGGAGAGTCCGTAGAGCTTGTGCAGCTCGGCCTTCACGTCTTCGTCCTTGCCGGTCAGCTCGATGAGCAGCGACGCCGAGAGCTCTCCCGGGTCGGGCAACATCGAGTTGAAACCTTCGACCTCTTCGTCGACCTGGGCTGGCGCGGAGATGCGCTCGATGCGCAAGATCTCCTGGATCTGGAACTTCACCGTCAGGCGATTCTCGAAGATGAACGTCATGTACGGCCCCACCGTGACGCGTCGGTTCTTCTTGGCCTCGATGACCTCGGCGCGGAACTGCGCGCGCACGCCTTCGTAGACGGGCAGGGGCCACAGGTCGCTAGCAGTCAGATGCTTCACTTCTCTTCTCCTTTGACTTTCTCCGAGCGCAGCGGCTCATCGCCGTACGCTGCCTGTAAGATGCGGACCGGGTGATACGAGGTTCGTCCCGTCTTCTGCTTGAGCTGCAAACCCGCGAGCGGACAGTCGCTCGAGACCACGTCGGGCTCGGCCGCTTCCACCTTGCGAGCCGCGCCCTCCGCCACTTTGAGGCTCTCTTCGAAGAACTCTTTCTTCATGCCCCAGGTGCCGTCCATGCCGCAGCAGCGGTCTACGAGCGTGACGTCGCCGCCGGCCCACTTGAGCAAGTCGCGGCCCTTGTAGCCAAAGTTCTGCACGCGGTTGTGGCAGGCGACGTGGAACGCGACCTTGCCCACCGCGCCCGCCGGCGGCTTGGCCAGCTTCTTCGCCCGCGCTTGCGACATGAGGAAGTCGCTCAGGTCCATGGTGGCGGCCGCGATCTCCTTCGACTCCGGACCGGGCACCAGCTCGGGATATTCGGTCTTCAGCATCAGCGTGCACGACGGCCCGGGGCTCAAGATCTTCCGGCCCGCGCGCACCGCCGGCAACAGCAGCTCGACGTTCTTGCGCGCCAGCTTGCGCGCTCCTTCCAGATCTCCGCCGTCCAGCTTGGGCATGCCGCAGCACACCTGCTCGGGGCAGTCGACGTCGCAGCCGGCTCTGGTGAGCACGTCCACCGCCGCCCTGCCGATGGAGGGGTCGTTGTAGTTCACGAAGCAGGTGTGGAAGAGCGAGACGGGCGTCTCTCCGCCAGCCACAGGCGCCTTGCGCGAGGCCCAGGTCTCGAAGCTCTCGTCCGCATAGTCGGGCAATTGCCGTTTCGCGGCGATGCCGATGGTCTGCTCCATCAGCATTCGATTGAACTTGTTGTGCGCGGCGACATTGGCCAGCGGCGCGATCTTGGTCATCACGCTGCCGACCAGATCCGTAGCGCCCAGGAACCTCTCGCGGAAGGCGATGCCGTCTTCCTTGGCCCAGATCATCGTCGCCCGCAGCATCAGCTTGGGGAAGTCCACCGCGAACTCGTGCGGCGGCACGTACGGGCACTTCGGGTAGCAGAGCTTGCACTCGTAGCAGAGCTCGAC
>DATBAA010000933.1:0-1954 GCA_036271755.1 Myxococcales bacterium
CAGCGCGGCGAACAGGGTTGCGAGGCCTTGCGCGGTCGCCTCCAGGTGAACGGCCGCGTCGTGACCGGCGAAGTTCTCGCGTTCGGCGGCGGCGCGGCGGCTTCGGCGGCGCAAGAGCGGCCTCGCCTGGGCCGCGGGCAAGCAGACCTGCGCGATGGTGTGCGGATCGAAACCTGCAAAGAGCTCGCGCGTGATCGTCTGCAGAACGCGCGCGCCGGCCGAAGGCAAGATCGCCAGCGCGGTGACGAGGCGCCCGGCCTCCGCGCCCAGCCCCGCGCGCCGCAGCGTCCAGATGGCCGCGACCAGCACCAGGACGTGAAGCACCAGCAGCTCCAGCCCCAGCCGGAGCAGCAAGCTCGTAGCGACAGCCGGCGGCGCATAGAAAGCGATGGCTGGAAGGCCCATGAACCAGCCCGCGAAGCAGAGCAGCGAGAGCGTGCCCAGCGCGCGCAGGAAGCGCGACAGCTTCTCTTGCTGCCCGGCGAGCGCGGGCGCGGCGAAGCGCTCGGAGACGACGTCGCGAATCTCCGCGGCTCGCTTTTTCGCGCCCGCGATCCGCTTCAGCTCCGCGGCCAGCGCCCGCGCCACCAGCTCGGTCGGAGCCACGTGGATGCGAGCTCCCGCCAGCAGGACGGTCTTGCGCCGCACCTCGATGGCAGCCGGCTCCGGCCACTCCACCGCGACGAAGTCCTCGGGCTGGAGCACCGCGCGTTCGTACGTCTCCGCGCCGGCCCGCAGGTGCAGCCATCCGGCCCCGTAGAGAAACGGGAGATCGCTGCCGCAGTAGACCTGCGCCGAAGGCCAGAACGCGGCGACTTGCAAGCCGCTGCGCAGCACCTGCCAGCGGCCCAGGCCGTGCACGAGCAGCAGCTGCGCGCGGCGAACGTTGGCGACTCCTTCCAGGAGATAAAAGCCGAACAGCCAGGGAAGGACGTCGCGAAGAAGCTCGATCACGGCTGCAGGTCGGGCCTGGCATCCTTCTTCTTGAAGAAGCGCCTGATCCAGGTGGCGACGGCGCCGAGGCCCAGCGCGACTGCCTTCCACGCCTTGGCGAGCACCTTGGCCAGCATGGCGAAGAGGCCGAGCTTCACCGCCGCGGCGCCGGCGCCGGCCGCCACCAGCGCGGTCAGACCGTACTGCGCGACCTTGTCGCCCGGGCGCCACTCCGCGTAGCTGTGACCGCTCGAGAAGGTGAAGCCGTCCAGCGATTCCTTGAGGCGCGGCGCCGCCTGGTCGAAGTTGGAGGAGCTGTCGACGAAGGTGGCCGAGACGTAGCCTTCGCGGCCCAACATGCGGATGTTGTAGTTGACGATCTCGTGCCCGTCGCTGTCGGCGAGCATGGCCCACACCAGGTGGTGGGTGGACTGTTCGTAGTGCGGCGCGATCTTCCAGCCCTTCACGTGCAGCGGGCCTTCGCCGTTCTTCTTGCGCTCCTCGTTGGACTCTTCGGTGGCGTCGGTGATGCTCTTCAAGATGGCATCGGCGTCGATGTTGTTCTTGTCGTCGTCCTTGATGAAGCCCACCTCGCGCTTCTCGAAGATGATGAACCAGTTCTGGCCCTCGACGTCGGAGGCGATGAGGCCGAGCTCGGACCCGTCGGTGCGGTTGCCGAAGTGCTCCATGAGCTTGCGGGCGTCGGCGGCGTTGGCGAAGATTGCGCCCTTGGGCACCTTCTCCTTGGCCAGGGAGCCCAGCTCGACCTCGACCGGGCCGGCCTTCCAATCCAGCTTGGGCGGCTTTTCCCCGTCCGCAGCGCGCGCACCGGCAGCCGTCAACGACAAAAGGCAGAGCAGAAAGATCCGTCGCATGTGTATTCCCCCCAGACGCTTCCGGCTTACGTCGCAGAGGAAGGCGGTGTCAAGACGTCGAGGCTCCAGCCTCGCTATCCGATAATGCTGTGGACCGTGTCGCGATACGTCCGGCCCAGCACGCTGCACAACGTGCCCAAAAACTT
>DATBAA010000934.1:0-3731 GCA_036271755.1 Myxococcales bacterium
ACCCGGCGTTCTCGTCCTCGTTCTGGAGAAGGATCTCGACATGAAAGTGCTGGTGCTGGGCGCGACCTCGGCCATTGCCCAGGGTGCGGCGCGCGTTTGGGCGGCGCGGGGCGTGACGCTGCACCTGGTGGCGCGCCACGAAGCCCGCCTGCTGGCCGTGGCCGATGATCTGCGCACCCGCGGGGCCACCGTCGAGGTCACCGTTCAAGATCTCAACGACGCCTCAAAGCACGAAGCCCTGGCCGCGACTGACCCCGACGTGGTGTTGGTGGCGCAAGGCATCCAGGGCGACCCGAAGACGGTCGATTACCAGCCTGACGCCGCTGAGTTGGTGCTGCGGACAAACTTCGTCGCGCCGGTGCAGTTTCTCACCTTGATCGCGCCGCGCATGCGGCCGGGCACCACCATCGCGGTGATCTCGTCGGTGGCCGGCGACCGCGGACGCAACAAGCCGGGCGGCGTCTACTCGGCGTCCAAGGCCGCCTTGAGCGGCTACCTCTCCGCGCTGCGGCAGCGCCTGGGCAAGGCCGGCGTTCGCGTCATCACCATCAAGCCCGGCTTCGTCGACACCCCGATGACGGCCAATCATCTGCCCAAGAACGCGCTCTTCGCTTCGCCCGATGTCATCGGACGCGGCATCGTGCGCGCCGTCGATCGCGGCGCCGCCGTCGTCTATCTGCCCTGGTTCTGGCGATTCATCCTTGTGATCGTCCGCGCGATCCCCGAGTCTTTGTTCAAGCGGCTCTCTTTCTAGCCACTTGAATTGGGGGGACATCATGCGAACTCTAGCTCTCGCATTGTTTCTATTGCCTTGCGCCGTCCGTGCGGCCGAGGCTTATCCGGCAGCGCAGATCGATCGCCCGCTGGTCTTGCCCGCGGGCAAGGTCGAGCTGGGCCTCCTGGGCAATCTCACCAACTGGTCGTCCGTAACGCAGCTGTTTACGACCGCCGACCCGACCACTGCGTCGGTCACCGGCGAGGCTGGCGTGGTGGGCATCGAAGTGGGCTTGGGAAGGGTGCAGCTGGGCGCCGCATTGGCGCTGCCGCTCAACCCAGGCTTCAGCTACGGCTCGCTGTTCGGCAGCGCATCGATCGCGCTCTCTCCGGCCACCGCGCTGCGCCTGGACTTCGGAGTCGACCGCATCGGGAACAGCGGCGACATCTCCGGCTTCAGGCCCGTCCGCCTGAACAGCGACACGAGCGTCCACCAGTACTCCTTCGGCGTGGGCATGCCGTTCAAGGTGCGGCTGAGCCCCGGCGTGGCGTTGGTGGGCGGCAGCGTGGGAGCGATGACCTTCGCGCACTTCACCCACCTGGGCAGCAACGGCAGCGGCACATATCTGGGCGCCGGCCTGCTGATGTTCGACGCCGCCGACAACGTCGTCTACAGCTTCGCCGGCACCGGCGACTATTCCGGCTTCGGCAGCACCCGGGTACTGGCCTTGAACCTGCCGCTCGGCCTGCTCTTCCAAGCCACGTCACGGCTCTCCGTGACCCTGCACGCCGGCTACCTGGCGCTCCTCGATCCTTCGGGCAGCTCCGCCAGAAGCGCGGCGCATTTCTTGCCCGTGGGCATCGATGTGGTCTTCGCCTCGCCGGAACAGAACGTGGATCTCGGCGCCAGCTTCTCGCTGGCAGGCCCGCTCCAGAGCACCACCTACACCCCGACCGGGTTCGTAGGCGGGTACTTCGACCTCCAAATGGCAACCATCTGGCTGCGCTACCGGACCTGACATAGTCTCTGCCGATGGAGACCGAATCGGCGGCGGGGCGCCTCGCTGAACAGATCGCAGCGCCCCGCTCGCGCATGCCCGCGCTGCTCGAGGCGATGCGGCCCAAGCAGTGGAGCAAGAACATCTTCGTGCTGGCGGGCATCGTCTTCGCCGGCCGCCTCTTCGAACCGCAGGCCGTGCTGCGCGTGCTCATCTGCTTCGCGCTCTTCTGCGCCGCGGCAAGCTCGGTGTATCTGGCCAACGACATCGCCGATCGCGAGACGGACGTGCACCATCCGACCAAGCGGCGGCGGCCTATCGCTTCGGGGCGGCTCTCGATCGGCGTGGCGCGCATCGCCGCGGTGGTGCTGGCCGCCGTCGCGCTGGTCGGCGCGTTCCTGCTCAACCGCGAGACGGCGGTCATCGTCACGGCCTATCTGGTCGCGACCTTCTGCTACAGCTTTGGCCTCAAGCGCGTGTTCCTGCTCGACACCATGATCGTCGCCGCCGGCTTCGTCTTGCGCGCGGCGGCGGGCGCGGCGGCCATCTCGGCGGAGATCTCGCCGTGGCTGCTCGTCTGCAGCTTCTTGCTCTCACTCTACCTCGCCTTGGGAAAGCGCCGCGCCGAGCTGGTGCTGCTGGGCGAAGCGGCCAGCTCGCACCGCGCGGCGCTGGGGCAATATTCGCTGCCGCTGGTGGACAGCTGGCTGACCGCGCTCTCCGCGGCGGCCATCGTCAGCTACGCCATCTACACGCAATCGCCGCGCACGGTGGAGCACTTCGGCACCTCGAACCTGCTCTATACGGTGCCGTTCGTCATCTACGCGCTCTTCCGCTACCAGCACCACGTCGTGCGGTTGGACGCGGGCGGCGATCCGGGAGCGCTGCTCGTCTCGGACAAGGGCCTCTGGATCGCGCTGTTGGGCTGGGGACTGACCGCGGCCGTCGTCATCTACCGCTGAGCCGGCCAGCCAGCGCGCGGACCGCGGACCACCCGCCTGAGAAAGCGGCGCGCACTTCGGCCAGCGCGTGCTTGGGCCGCGCTCTGAGCAAGTCCAACGGCGCCTTGACGGCGGTCCGGTAAGCCATCGTCAACGGCACGAGCGCCAGCGCCTTGCCCAGCGGCTGGTGCAGGCCCACCGTCCGCAGATGGCCGCGGCCGAGCAGGAAGCGCTGCCGGGGCGAGCCCGGCCCGAAGGTGGCGCCGAAGCGGTGCCGGGCGACGGCCGAGCGCACGTACCAGCTGCCGAAGCCCAGGACGGCCGCGCGCAGCGAGAGGTCGACGTCCTCGTAGTAGGCGAAGTAGTCCGGGTCGAAGAGGCCCGTGGCGCGCAGCATGGTGGCGCGCAGCAGTGCCGCGCCGCCGCTGACGCCGACGACGGGTCCGTCAGTCCGTTGCAGCTGCGCCAGCGGCAGGCGGAAGTCGCGGTCGCGGGCGCGGCCGAGAAAGTCCATCTCCAGGCCCGTGGAGTTCACCGCTTCTTCTCCGAGGAAGAGCAGGGTACCGCAGAAGAGCCCGTAGTCGGGCTGCTCCCGCGCCGCCGCCAGCAGCCGCTCGAACCAGTCGGGCTGCAGCGTCACGTCGTTGTTGATCAGCGCGATGAACTCCGCGCCCGAAGCCAGCGCGGCCCGCATCGCCTCGTTGTTGGCGCGGCCGTAGCCCAGGTTTTTGTCGAGCCGCTGGTGCCGCACGTCGGGAAAGTCGCGGGCGAGCAGCTTGGACGTCTCGTCCTCTGACGCGTTGTCGATGACGGTGACGCCGACGGGCACCGTCTGGGCCGCGAGCGATCGCAAGCAATCGGGCAGGAGATGCGCGCCGTTCCAGGTCAGGACCACCGCCTGGACTCGTGCTATCTCGTCGGGTGCTTTGATCGACGTCGGCATCAACGCCGCTCCTCTTGCCGCCGTCCGAACGGGCGTGGGCCGGTACATCGAGAGCCTGCTCGAAGCGCTGCGCTCCCAGCCAGGGATCCGCGCCCGCCCGCTCTTCGCCTCGGGCCCGGCGGGCAAGGGTCTGCG
>DATBAA010000935.1:0-2479 GCA_036271755.1 Myxococcales bacterium
CGCTCCGCCCACGCCGCCCACCGCGGCTCCCTTGAGCTTGCTGTGGTGCTTGGGCGCGGCCGTGGTCGAAGTGGTCGCGTCCTCCGCGCGCGCCGCCAAGCCGAGGAGCGCCGCCGACAGGAACGCAATCTTTGCCATGCGAATCATTTTCAAGCTGCCTTTCGAAAGGGTTCTTCAAGACCTGACCATCGCCGCAACAATGCGCAACGCGCGAGCGCCTGCTTGCAGTCCAAGGTAGAAACCCGAAATGCTCCGCGATGCGCTGCTGGGTCTGGTGGCAGGCGCCGCGCTGGCGACGCTGCCCGGCAGCGCGACCTGGCTGACCGCGCTCTGCGGGGCGCTGCTCGGAGCCGGCGCCGGCATCGTCCTCTCGCGGCCGGCGCGGCGGCCCGGCAAGAACCGCGGCCTGCGACTCCTGCTCGCGGCCTTCTTCGTGCCCGCGCTCTACTTCGCGGTCGCTCCCGGCGCGGACATGGCCATGCACGTGGCGCTCGCGCGCGGCCTCCTGCACGGCGAGCTGTCGCCTGCGTTTCCCGGAGTCACCGTCGCCGCCTATCCGCGCGGCTTCTCCGCGGTGGTGGCGCTGCTCTCGCCGCTGGGGCTCGCGCGCGCCGGGCTGGTCGCGGCGGGTGCGTCGTATCTGATCTTCTACATCGGCCTCGCGGCGCTGGTGCCCTGGGAGGCCGCGCTGGTGGCGGTCTTTCTCTCGCGCACGCCGCAGATCTTCTTCGACTGGGGCGGCAACCCCACCGCGCTCGCGCTGGGCCTGGGCTTCGCGGGCGCCGCGGCGGTGCGCGACCGGCGCGGCCTCACCGCTCTTCTCCTCTTCGCCGGCGCCGCGGCCACGCATCCCATGGCCGCCTGCGCGGCCGCGCTGCCCGCGCTCTTCGAGGGCGGCATCGCGCGCAGCTTCCGGGCGCTGCTGGCCGCCGCCGCCGGGCTGGGCCTCGTGGTGCTGACGCTCGCGCTCTTCGGCCCCGCGGTCTCGCCGCGCGAGCTGGCGTGGATTCGCGACTACGCCGCCAGGGAGGAGGCCGTTCCGCTCCTGCACACCTTCGCGGTGCTGGGCGATCCGGCGGCGGGGCTGACGGCGCTCTCGGCCTTGCTGCTGCTCTGGCAGCGCCACTTCCAGCCCGTGCTCTTCGCGCTCCTGGCCGTCCTTGGCTGCGCGCTCCTCTTCGCGCTCTTGCCGTACGCAGGGCTCTACCCGGCGCGCTTCGCGCCGCTGCTGTTGCTCGTCGTAGCGCCCCTCTGGATGCGGCTGCCGCGCGGCGTGCTCTGGCTGTCGCTCGCGGCGGCGCTGCCGCTCCACTTGCGCTGGTACCAGACGGCGACACCCATCGCCACGGAGGCCGATCTCGAAGCCATCTCCTGCGTCGCGCGGACGGTGCCCAAGAACGCGGTCGTCGATGGCGCCTACGGAGACGCGACGCAGTGGATTCCCGCGCTGACGGGCCTCGCCATCACCCGGCCACACCAGCACGTCAGCCTCTTCGACGAGACCGACAACGCCCTCGCCAGGCTGCCCCCAGCGGCGTGGCGCTTCAAAGGCGAACGCCTCCGCTACCCGCCGCCCCTCGTGCCGCCAGCCTCGTCGTCCGCCAGGCTCTGCAACGGAACCCTCCTCAAGCTTTCGCCATAATGGCTTTCAGGTTTTGAGCATTGGAATTTCGCGGAGCGTGCCGGAGTCAGGGGCGCGTGTTAAATTCGCTGGCTGTGCGGGTTGTTCCTTCTCCGCTCGATCGGTTGCTTCGGCCGCTTCATCGCTGGGTCTGGGTCGACGCGCATCGGCGGGGCCAGAAGTTGCTGCGTTTCGCCGAGACCGAAGCCGCCGGAGGCCGCGACCTGGTGCGCGCCGCCGAGCTGACGGAGGACGGTCTGCTTCGGCGTCTTTACTTACGCCATTCGGAGGATGAGTTTCGCCACGCCGCGCTCTTTCGCGGCCGCGCCCGCGAGGTCTTGCAAGGGCTGCACGGCGAAGCCTTCGAGGCCAACTGGCTGGCCCCGGGAGAGCGCGGCTTCGACGATCTGCGCCTCGACCGGCAATCGCCCGAGGCGCTGCTCGCCTTCCTGCACCTCTCGGAGAAGGCGGCCGCCGGACGCTTCGCGCTCTACCGGCAGGTCTTGTCGAACGACCCCGGAACGCGCGATCTCTTCGGCCGTATCCTCGAGGACGAGACCTTCCACATGAGCTACACCCGCAGCCAGCTGGCGCGCATCGCGCCCAAGAAGCAGGGGCTGCGCCTCTGGCAGTCGCGCGCCGGGCGCGTGTGGAAGGCGTATCTGCGGGTGGCCACCGCGGTCGCCTCGCTCTTCGGCACCGTGCTCCTGACCTTGCAGTACTTCGTCGTGCTGCCACTCTTCGCGCTGCTGGCCAGGCGCTCGGCCAACAGCGAACCCGACGGCTTCTCGAAGCCGCGCGAGCGCATCGATTTGAAGAGCCAGCACTGATGCGGATCTTGGGGATCTCGGCGCACTA
>DATBAA010000936.1:0-15146 GCA_036271755.1 Myxococcales bacterium
ACTTCGCGCCCGCCAGCGCGTCGCGCCAGTTGTTGGCGCGCTTTCCCGGCTCCTGCTTCGTGTGCACCGTGGGCAGCGTGGCGAGGACGCCGACGAAGAGCAGGTGGCCGGCGGCGGCGATGACGTACGTCCACTTCGGGCCGCCCGACCAGGCGATGATGAAGCCGCCCAGCGCCGGCCCGGCCATCGAGGCGAGCTGGAAGCCGCTGGTGATCCAGGCGTTGGCGTTGGCGAAGAGCTCTGGCGGCACCAGCTGCGGCAGCATCGAGCCCACGGATGGTGAGCGTAAAGAGGTTCCGATGCCGGTGGCGAAGAGCAGGCAGTAGATGAGCCAGGTCGGTCCGTCGACGAACGTCACCAGCGCGAGGCCCGCGGCGCACGCGGCCAGCGTCCCGTGCGCGACCATGGCCATCAGCCGCCGCGGGTAGCGGTCCGCGGCCTGTCCCGAAGGCAGCGCGAGAAACACCACCGGGACGATCTGCACGAGGCCCACCATGCCCAGCGCCCAGGCCGAGTTGGTGCGCTCGTACAGGTGCCACCCAACGGCCACCGAGAGCATCTGCGCGCCCAGCGCCGAGAGGATTCGCCCGGCCGCGAAGCGCCGGACCACGGGGATGCGGATGGCCGCAAGGGAGTCGTTCGCCAAGACCCGCGCAATCTACTCGACGTTCGCGCACGGCGACAGCGCGGTATAGAGCCACGGATGCGACGGGCACTTCCTCTCCTGGCGGCGGCGCTGACGGTGGGCGCGGCCGTCTTCTGGGGCTCGTGGCTGCGGTGGGATGCGTTCGACGACGCCTACATCACCTTCCGGGCGGCGGTGAATCTGGCGCACGGGAACGGGCCGGTCTTCAACGTAGGGGAGCGCGTGGAGAGCGCAACCTCGCCGCTCTGGGTGCTGCTGCTGGCCGGTTCGGAGCTGGCGCGCATCGGGCCGGTGGCGGCGTCGATGCCGCTTGCACTGATCTTCTCCGCGGGCGCGGCGGCGATCGCGGCGGTCTGCGCGCTGGAGCTGGGCGGCACCCTCGCGGCCGTCCTGACGGCCCTCGTCCTCGCGCTGCTGCCGGCCTGGAGCGGCTGGATCTGCACCGGCATGGAGGTGGCGCTGGCGGGCTTCTTCATCTCCGCCGCGGCGCTCGCGGCCATTCGCGGCAAACCCACCGCGGCCGG
Organism: Myxococcales bacterium; assembly: GCA_036271755.1. Lineage (GTDB taxonomy): Bacteria > Myxococcota > Myxococcia > Myxococcales > 40CM-4-68-19 > 40CM-4-68-19. The sequence goes on from DATBAA010000936.1 coordinate 1,171, forward strand.
GCTGCTGCTCGCCGCGGCGGCCATGAGCAGGCCCGAGGCGGTGGCGATTTTTCCCGCGCTGCTGCTGGCCTTGCCCCGGCCGCGCTGGCCGCGCTTTCTCGCCTGCGCGCTCTCGCCGCTGCTGCTCCTGCTGCTCGCGCGCCGGGCGTACTTCGGCGAGTGGGTCCCGAACACCTACGTCGCCAAGCGCCAGGGCCTGGGCTTGACCGCGGTCGCGCGCGGGCTGAAGTACACCGGCCTCTTCGCGCTGGCCAACGTCGCCCTGGTCGCCGCCACGGCCCACGCGGCGGTCCGCAAGACGGCATTGCGTACGCTGGCCCTGGCCTGCATCGGCTTCGCGGCCGCGGTGGCCTGGGACGGCGGCGATCACTTTCCGCTGGCGCGGCTGCTCAGCCCGATCTTGCCGCTCGGCTGCGCGGTCCTGGGCGCCGAGCTTGCGATCCTGCCGCGCCGCTGGATCGCCATTCCTGCCGCCGTCGCGCTGACCTTCGCGGTGCCCAAGGCGTGCCACGTCCTCGACCTCGCCGACGGTTTGTACGAATTGGGTTCTCAGGCCCTCTTCACCCGCAAGGCGCGCGAGCTCTTGCCCGGCCTGCGCGAGCTGCCCCAGGGCCGCATCGCCACCATCACCATCGGCTTCATCGGCTTCGAGACGGGCCGGAACATCCTCGACCTGGTGGGCCTGGCCGACGCGCACATCGCCCGGACGCCGCACTTCGCAGGCGGCGCGCCCGGGCACGATCACACCGACGTCGACTACGTGCTCGCCCAGCGCCCGGAGTACGCGCTCTTCGTTCCGCAGCTGTCCGACGCGCCGCTCTCCACCGGGGACGAGGCCGCCTGGCTCGAGTCGCTCGACAGCTTCTTGCGCGCCGCGCGCCTGCTCCAGGCCGACCCGCGCTTCCGCGCCGCATACGAGCCGCTCGACTACATGACCGCGGACAATCGCCACCTGCGCATCTGGCAGCTGCGCCATTGAGCCAGGAGTTGGCAGGGAGTACAAAAACGGGCGTGCGCGACAAAGAACTTCCGCGGCGCAGGCTTCTGCTGCTCTTCGCCGCCGCGGCGACCGTGACGGCGGCGCTCGTCTGGTCCGTGCAGCTGCATCTCCAGCCCATCGACGACGCGTACATCACCTTCCGCGCGGCGGTGAACCTGGCCCACGGCGATGGCCCGGTCTTCAATCCGGGCGAGCGCGTGGAGAGCGCGACCTCGCCGCTCTGGGTCTTGCTGCTGGCGGCCGCGGAGAGGCTGGGCGTTGGCCCCGAAGCGTCCTGGGCTCCGCTCTCATTGGGCTTCGCGGCGGCGGCAGCGGCGCTCTCGGCCTTTTGTGCCTTCGAGCTGGGCGGTCTTCTCGCCGCGGTGATCGCGAGCTTGTTTCTCGCGGTGACGCCGGCCTGGAGCGCCTGGGCGGGCACGGGCATGGAGGTTTCCCTGGCCGGCCTCTGCGCCATCTCCGCGGTGACGGTGGCGGCGCGGCAGCGGCCCGTCCTGGGTGGGCTCCTCTTCGCGCTCGCGGTCCTGGCGCGGCCCGAAGCGATGTTTCTCTTCCCCGCGCTGCTCCTCGCCACGCCGCGCGCGCGCTGGGTCCCGCTGCTCTGCGCGGGGTTCGTGCCGCTGGGCGCGCTGCTGCTCGCGCGGTACGCTTACTTCGGCGCCTGGGTCCCGAACACCTACGTGGCCAAGCGCCAAGGCCTCGGAGCGGCGGCAGTCCTGCGCGGCCTGCTCTACGTCGGCGGCTTCGCGGCGGGGAATCCGGTGATGGTGGCGGCGACGTTTCGATCGGCCGCGCGCTCCGGGCTGGCGCGCGTCCTCGCCGTCGCTTGCATCGGCTTCGCGGCGGCGGTGGCCTACGAAGGCGGCGATCACTTCAGCCTCAGCCGGCTGCTCTCGCCAACGCTGCCCATGGGCTTCGCGCTCTTCGGAGCCGAGCTCGCCGCGCTGCCGCGCAGGTGGCTGCCGCTCGCGCTCGGCCTCGCCGTCGCCGTGCCCTTCGTCTTGCCCGAGCCGCTGCGCATCGACAGCCCCGCGACGGGCTGGAAGATGCTCTCGCGGGAGGCCCAGGTCGTCAGGGACATGCTGGAGACCGGCGCGGCCGTCTCGCAACTGCCGCCCGGGCGCGTCGCGGTGGTGACCATCGGCGCCATCGGCTTCGAGACCGGGCGCAACATCCTCGATCTGGTCGGGCTCACCGACGCGCGGATCGCCCGCTCGCCGCACCAGGAGGGCGCCTTGTCCGGCCACGATCACGCGGACAACGAGTACGTGCTGGCGCAGCGTCCGGAGTTCGTGCTGCTGGTGCCGGTGCTGGCGCCCATGGCCGTGACGACGAAGATGGAGGACGAGTGGCTTCGCGTCCGGGATCGGCCTTTCCGCGCCGCGCATCTGCTGAGCGCCGACCCGCGCTTCCGCGCTCTCTACGAGCCGCGCGACTACCTGGTGCCCGACGGCCGCAGGCTGCACATCTGGCAGCTCCGCCGCTAAATACGCGCCCGAAAACGAGCCCTGGTATAGACAGGCCAGATGCGACGCTTTCTGCCGCCCCTCTTTGCCGCCGTCTCGACGACGCTGGCGGCGCTCCACTGGGGATCGCTCCTTCACTTCGTGGCCTTCGACGACGCGTACATCACCTTCCGCGCGGCGGTGAACCTGGCGCACGGGCAGGGGCCCAACTTCAACCCGGGCGATCGGGTGGAGAGCGCGACCTCCCCTCTCTGGCTCGCCGTCCTGGCGCTGACCGAGGTCGTGCACATTGGGCCGCTTCTGGCCTCGCCCGTGCTCGGGGTGCTCTTCGCCGCCGGCGCCGCTGCGCTGGCCTCCATCTGCGCGATGGAGCTGGGCGGATGGCTGGCCGCGCTCCTGGCCGGAGCCGGCCTTGCGCTATTGCCGGCCTGGGCTTGCTGGCCAACCACCGGCATGGAGGTGCCGATGGGCGGCTTCTTCATCGCCGCCGCGGCGCTGGCGTCCTTGCGCGGCAAGCCGGCCGCGGCTGGGCTGCTGTTCGCGGCCGCGGCGATGAGCAGGCCCGAGGCAGCGGTGCTCTTTCCCGCGCTCGTGCTGGCGTTTCCCCGCCGGGACTGGCCGCGCTTTGCCGCCTGCGCGCTCCTGCCGCTCCTGACGCTCCTGCTCGCGCGCCACGCCTACTTCGGCGAGTGGGTTCCCAACACCTATGTCGCCAAGCGGCAAGGCCTGGGCTTCGCGGGCATCGTCCGCGGCCTCGGGTACGTCTGGGTCTTCGCGGTGGCCAACCTCGTCATGGTCGTAGCCACCTGCCGCGCGCTCTTCCGCAAGGGCGGGCCGCGGACGCTGGCGCTCATCTGCGTCTTCTTCGCCGGCGCCGTCGTCTGGGACGGCGGCGACTACTTTCCCTTCACGCGCCTCTTGAGCCCGGTGCTGCCCGTCGGCTGCGCCATCCTCGCCTCCGAGCTGGTGGCCATTCCCCGCCGGTGGGTCCACCTCGCGGCGGCGGCGACGTTCGTGTTGGTGGCGACCTTCTGGGTTCCGCCGTCGCTGCACATGCTCAACTTCTACGGCGGCCTCCCCGAGCTCGAGGACCAGAGAGTCCTCACCGAGCGGGTGACGCGCCTCGCCGATGAGCTCAAGGGAATGCCGGAAGGCCGCGTCGCCATCATCAGCATCGGCGTCGTCGGCTACCGGTCGGGCCGGAACATCCTCGACCTGGTGGGCCTGACCGACAAGCACATCGCCCGCACGCCGCACGTGCCGGGCGCCATGCCCGGGCATGACCATGGCGACGCCGACTATGTGCTCGAGCAGCGGCCCGAGTTTGCCGTCTTCATGCCCCTGCTCACGGTCGGGCCGGTCTCGACCTCGGACGAGGCCGCTTTTCTCAACAAAGCCGACGGCTACTACCACGCCGCCCGCGTGCTGCAGGAAGACCCGCGCTTCCGCGCCGCCTATACGCCGCTCGACAAAGTGGTGACGAACGGGCGGCACTTCCGGATCTGGATTCGCAACCGCTGAACATGCGACGGCCCGCCTCGGTTGTCCGAAGCGGGCCGCGCTTTTACGTCAGCTCTGGGAAGAGCTGATTACATGCCCATCCCGTGGCCGCCGCCGCCCGCAGGAGCTTCGTCCTTCTCCTTGGGCTTCTCGGCGATCATCGCTTCAGTGGTCAGCATGAGCGAGGCCACCGAGGCCGCGTTCTGCAGCGCGAAGCGCGACACCTTGGTGGGGTCGATGACGCCGGCGGCGAGCAGGTCTTCGTACTCGCCCGTCGCGGCGTTGAAGCCGTACGCGCCAGTGCCTTCGCGCACCTTGTTGACGATGATGGAGCCTTCCCAGCCGCCGTTACCGGCGATCTGGCGGATGGGCTCTTCCAACGCCTTGCGGATGATCTCGACGCCGAACTTCTCGCCGCCCGAGACCTTGAGGGACTCGAGGGTGGAGAGGCAGCGCAGGTAAGCCACGCCGCCGCCGGGGACGATGCCTTCCTCGACCGCCGCGCGGGTTGCGTGCAGCGCGTCTTCGACGCGAGCCTTCTTCTCCTTCATCTCGGTCTCGGTCGCGGCGCCCACGTGGATGACGGCAACGCCGCCCACCAGCTTGGCCAGGCGCTCCTGGAGCTTCTCGCGGTCGTAGTCCGAGGTGGTGTCCTCGATCTGGGTGCGGATCTGCTTCACGCGCGCCTCGATCTCGGTCTTCTTGCCGCCGCCGTCGACGATGGTGGTGTTGTCCTTGTCGATGGTGACGCGCTTGGCCCGGCCCAGCTCCTTGAGCTGAACGGTCTCGAGCTTCACGCCCAGGTCCTCGGCGATCATCTTGCCGTTGGTCAGGGTGGCGATGTCCTCGAGCATGGCCTTGCGGCGGTCGCCGAAGCCCGGCGCCTTGACGGCGGCGGCGTTCAGCGTGCCACGCAGCTTGTTGACGACCAGCGTGGCCAGGGCCTCGCCCTCGACCTCTTCGGCGATGATGAGCAGCGGCTTGCCGGCGCGGGCGACCTGCTCGAGCAGCGGCAGGAGGTCCTTCATGGACGAGATCTTCTTCTCGTGGATGAGGATGTACGGGTCCTCGAGCACGACTTCCATGCGCTCCGGGTCCGTGACGAAGTACGGGGACAGGTAGCCGCGGTCGAACTGCATGCCCTCGACCACTTCGAGGGTGGTCTCGAGGCCCTTCGCCTCTTCAACCGTGATCACGCCTTCCTTACCGACCTTGTCCATCGCCTGGGCGATCTTCTCGCCGATGTCGCGGTCGCCGTTGGCGGAGATGATGCCGACCTGGGCGATCTCCTTGTTGTCCCGGGTGGGCTTGGAGAGCTTCTTCAGCTCGGCGACGACGGCCTCGACGGCCTTGTCGATGCCGCGCTTGATCTCCATGGGGTTGTTGCCGGCGGCAACGAGCTTCGCGCCTTCGCGGAAGATCGCCTGCGCCAGAACGGTGGCGGTGGTGGTGCCGTCGCCGGCGACGTCAGAGGTCTTGGAGGCGACCTCCTTCACCATCTGCGCGCCCATGTTCTCGAACTTGTTCTCGAGCTCGATCTCCTTGGCGACGGTGACGCCGTCCTTGGTGATCGTGGGCGAGCCGAACGACTTCTCGATGACGACGTTGCGGCCCTTCGGCCCCAGCGTCACTTTCACTGCGTCGGCGAGCGTGTTGACACCCTTGAGGATGGCTTCGCGCGCGCGGACGTCGAACAGAATTTCTTTGGCCATGTTTGCTTTTTCTCCTGAGAAAGTTTGGTGGGGGACCGGCTTAGCTCTCGATGACGCCGAGGATGTCTTCCTCGCGCATCATGAGGTGCTCGGTGCCGTCGATCTTGATCTCGGTGCCGGCGTACTTGGAGAAAAGGACGCGGTCGCCGACCTTGATGTCGAGCGCGCGAACCTTGCCGTCTTCGAGGATCTTGCCGTTTCCGACCGCGAGGACTTCACCCTCGATGGGCTTCTCCTTGGCGGTGTCGGGGATGATGATTCCACCCTTGGTCTTCTCTTCTTCCTGCACGCGCTTGACGATCACGCGATCCTGCAAAGGACGAATTTTCATTGGGTTTCTCCGTTTTCTGCGTTCGCTTGAAGTTGCTGGCACTCAACAGGGCAGAGTGCCAAGGCGGGCGCAATGTAACCAACGCCGGAACACTGTCAAGCAGTCTGGGGGCCTTGTCTGCTAACGGGGCCGGCCCCAAGGTGATCGGCAGGAGGTGTGCTTGGCCGATTCCCCGGTGTTGTCACAGCAGTCGATTCGGGAATTCTTCAGCGACCTGCTGCACCGCGCCATCGAGAATCAGCGCGCCCAGGTCCAGCCGTTCACCGAGCTCTACCTGGCGAACCTTCTCTACGAATATCTCAACTCCGAAGCGCTCTTCGTCCAAGGGGACGACGGCAGCTGGCAGCAGAAGCCGCTCGCCTTCTTGCTCAAGGAGGCGCTGGAAGAGCAGGGGCCGGCCCGGGTGCAGATGCTGCGGCGGCTGGGAGACACCTCGCTCTTCGTCTCGGGCTTCTTCCCCGACTCGCTCTCGCGCCGCTCGTCCCTGGTGGACGTGGACTACTACATCGCCATGGGCGGCCGGGCCTACGACGCGGTGGGCGCCATCTCGGCGCGGCACGCGGGGCGCGACCTGTGGGACGAGCTGTCGTCGCGCTTCCGCCAACTGGTGGATCTGCTCAACGAAGTGAGCGAGCGGACGCTGGCCTCCACCGACAAGGGCCTGGTGCGGCTCTACGAGCGGTGGATGAAGACCGGCAGCGCCAGGCTTTCCGGCATGCTGACGGCGCGCGGGGTCGTCACCCGCAAAGGCTTCGTCCAGTGAACGACGCGCTGGCGCAGCTGCAGCAGCTGCTCCAATCGCTCAATGGCGTCTCGGCGGCGCCTATCGGAAGCTTTCTCGTCGATGAGACGGCCAGGCTGCGCCTCGCTCCTCAGGCCAGCCCCGACGAAGCGCTCTTGGTCCTGGAGAGCGGCGACACGCTGCACGTCGCGCTCTTCTTGAACCAGCAGGCGCTGACCCAGCTCTCGCGCGGCTCCTCCGAGCCCTGGTCGCGCGAGCGGCTCTCTGGCTTCTGCGCCGCGGCAGAAGGGGTCTCGCACTTTCTCTATCTGGCCTGGCGGGCCGGGCAGGGCGGCCAGGTCTCGCAGCTGGAGCTCGAGGCGCAGGCAGAGCTGGACAAGTACCTGGCCGTGCTGCTGCAGCTCTGGGCCACCGGCCGCCGCGCTGCCTCGCCGGTGCTGCGCAAACAGCTCTTCGAGAAGTGGTCGCCGCGGCCCGGGCTCTCGCCGTTGGAGCGCGACCGCTATCGGCTGGCGTCGACGCTGGCCGCGGCCTGCGCCAAGGCCTTGGAGGCTCGCTTCGTGCTCGAGGGACGGCTCGAAGCGCTGCTGCGCGAAGTGCGCCGGTTGTACAGGTTGTCGGGAGGCGAGAAGTTCTCGGCGCTGGCCCAGGGCGCGGTGGCCTGGGCGGCGTGAGACGGGTCGTGAAATCATGAAGATGCTAGCGCTCATGCTCCTGGCTTTGCCGCTGACGCCGCAGCAACAGGCGCGGCGCGACAAGGCCGAGAAGATCTGCCGGGCCCAAGGCCCCACCTGCAAGCCTGCCGAGCGGCCGAATGCGCCGCGCGACCTGACTGGAATTGGCTGTGTTTGCGAGCCGGGACAGAACGCCCCGGCCTCAGCGCCGAAGTAGGCTTAGCGGCGCTTCAACGGGGCAGCGGCGGCCGGCAGCTTCTCGTCGTCGTACTGGCCGGCGAGCGCGGCGCGAACCGGGCGGTCGAAGCGCACCTTGCCGGTAGCGACTTCACGCAGCGAGAGGACGGGCGGCTTGTCCTTGGCCTCGATGAGCGGCCGCGCACCGGCCATCAGCTGGCGGGCGCGCTTGGTCGCGAGCAGCACCAGCGCGAAGCGGTTGTCGACGAGCGGAAGGCAGTCTTCAACAGTGACGCGAGCCATGCTGGAACCTCGAGAAAGGGAGCGTGTGGATAGGCGACAAACGGCTACGAGTCAAGCCTACTTGGATGCGACGGCGAGCGCTTCGGCCACCGTCCAGGGCAGATTGACGAGGTTGATCCGCTCCACCTGGGCGAGCTTCGGCAGGCCGTCGACCAGCACGTAGTACTTGTCTTCCTTCACGCTGCCCACCTTCACCCGCCCCAGCACCTTGCCGCCGTCTCCCAGCAGCGTCGCGATCTGGGGCTTGTCCAGGCCGTACTTCGCCAGGTCCTTCGCGCTGGTTGGCGCGGGGCCCAGGAAGTTGGTCGCGCGCAGGTGGGTGAGGCTGTAGAGCGAGGCGGAGAGCGTCGCCTTGTTGGCCGGCCCGCTCTGCGGCGCGGTCACGGTGAAGGTCTCGTCGCCCACGCCGCCGTCGGGAAGCGCCGCCTTGCCGTGCGCCACTTCGACCTTGCCCTTTGCGCCCTCGAAGGTGAGCTTGCGCACCGACTCGCCGTCCGCGTGCACCAGCTGCCTGTCCTCGAGGTCGGCCGGGTTCTTGTCGAGCTCGTCGGCCTGCTCGTCGATCTGCAGCACCGCGGCCTCGTCCTCGCGCTTGGCATAGGAGAGCATCTGCTTCTCCACCGCGCCGGGCCGCTTGATGCTGAAGAGGATGGTGCGGGTGACGGTCTCCTGCCCCTCCTTCGCGGTCAGCTTCACGATGACCCTGGGCGGGTGCATGCCGAACTCGCCGGGCAGCGCCAGCTTGTAATCGTCGGCCGCCACCGCCTTGGCGCGCAGGTTCCTCAGGTCGTTGAGCAGCGTGTTCATGGTCTGCGCGTCGGCCGGCTTGCCCGACACCTTCCAGCCCTCTGCGTCCTTCTCCAAGACGTACGGAGTCTTGTTGCCCGTGACGTCGATGCGGGTGATCTCCGCCTCGGGCGAAAGCTCGGCGATGAGCTTGTTGCGCAGGTCGTACGGGCTCTTGTCGAAGGAGAACTTCTGCCCGGTGTCGACGACGCGAATGAGCTTCTCGCCGATCTTGCGCAGGTAGATGTCCCGGTCGAAGGCGTTCTCGACGCCCCACTCGAGGCCCTCTTCCTTGCCGTCGTCGAAGATGACCTTGGTGATGAACCCGGAAGGCGAGAGGCCATAGGGCTTGCCGTCCGTCTCGTCGCCCAAATCCTTCTTCTCCTTGAGGATGGTGAACGAGTCGAGCACGCGGTTGACGGCGGCCTGATCGGCGGGCGCCGTCTGCGGCAGCGAGAGGTGCCAGGGCGACTTTCCGTCCTTGCGCTCCGCCTCGACGATGAAGCCCGGCTTGGCGATGCTGATGGCTACGACGCGGTTCTTGTCGAACTCGAAGAACTTGTCGTGCTTGTCCTTGGCTTCGTTCTTGCGCTCTTCGTCCCGGCCGGCCCACGCCGCGGCGAACGCGATGCCGACCGCGACGACGACGAGGCCCAGCACCATCAGGATCGAGCGTGTTGTCTGTCTCATCGCCATCAGCGGCTCTTGCGGGTCTGCCACACCACGAGGCCGGCGAAGAGCAGGCCAAAGGGCAGCAGGTCGAAGGCGAAGAGCGTCATGCGGCCCTTCTGCTCGGCGGTCAGGTAGAGGTGGTTCGAGAGCCGCTGCTTGGGCCGGATGGAGATGCGCGACTCTTCCTTGGCCACCCAGGCGACCGTGTTCGACGCCAGGTCGCGGTTGCCGAGGATGTTCAAGAACGAGTTGCTGGCGAAGGTCGAGTTGCCGAAGGCGACAATGCGCGTCTCGGTGGCCAGCGTCGGATCTCCGTGCGTCACCGCCGTCACCAGCGCCACCGGGCCTGCGATGTCGGTGCCGGCGTCGAACTCGACCTTGCCGGTCTTGATCGACTCCGCGTCCATTTCTCCCCAGGCGCGGCGGCCGGTGCGGGCCACCTCGGTGACGTTCCAGTAGGTGGGCGGCGTGACCGCGCGGGCCATGGTGCGGGCCAGCGGGAAGACGGTCATGGCCATCTGCACCGACTTGTTGGAGTTGGTGATGGGGTGGCCGGTGTACTGCTGCGCGATGGCCAGCTCGGGGCTCTGCGAGTCGGGGTCGACGACGATGTCCTTGGCCGTGTGGATGCCCCAGCTCTCGAGGCTGGGCGTCAGCGCGCCGTCCGCCGAAGGGTTGAGCATGACGATGAGCCGGCCGGTCTGGTTGGCGACCCAGTCGTTGACGAGCTTGAGCTCGCCCGGCTGGAAGTTCGCCTCGGGTCCGGCGATGACCAGCATGAGCATGTCGTCGGGCATGGTCTTGTGCTCGGCGAGCAGGATCTCGTCCACCAGGTAGCCTTCGTTCTTCAGCTGATCGGCGAAGTTCTTGAAGCCGCGCTCCTGGCCGTCGCCGATGCTCGCCTCGCCGTGGCCGCGGCTGAAGTAGACCTTCTTGGTGGCGGGCTTGGTGGCCTCGATGATGCAGTTGGTGAGCGCCTCTTCGCTGGTGTCCTTGGCGCGCACTTCCTTGGGGCCGCTCTTGAAGAAGACGCGCGGGCCGGTCTGGCTGAGGTTCTTCTCCTGCACCACCTGCGGATGCTTGATGGGGTCTACGTACTCGACCGTCAGCTTGTCGGTCTGCCGCTTGTACTGATCGAGGCGCGCGACCAGGTCGTTGTACTCGGCGTCGGCCGGGCCGAAGAAGGCCGTGATGGTCACCGGCACCTTCAGCTCGTGCAGCGTCGAGACGGTCTGGTCGGAGAGGGTGAAGATCTTCTCCTTGGTCACGTCCCAGCTGTGCGGCTTCTTCACCGCGATGTAGTTGACCGCCACCAGCGCGGCCACCAGCACCAGCGTGGAGACGAAGCTCACCGTGCCGAAGAAGGCGCCGCGTCCCAGGCGCTTCTCGTCGCGGGTGGCCACCAGCCAGAAGCCGATGCCGGCCGCCGCGAGCGCCACCCGGATGAGCACGGCCGGCGCGGCGATGCTGCCGGTGACGAAGAGCCAGTTGAAGACGGCGCTGAACAGTACGACGAGGCCAAACATGCCGGCCACGCGTCCCATGAGCTTGACGTTCATTGGCTTAGCTCCAGCGATGCGCCTCGACCGCGCGGTTGGTCGCGAACAGGCCGAGGATGATGAGGGAGAGGAAGTAGACGACGTCCTTCAAGGCCACGGTGCCCCTGGTGAACGAGTCCAGGTGGGCGCCGGTCGACAGGTAGGTCACGAGCTCGCGCAGCCAGCCTTCCGCTTCGGCGCCGGCCAGGCCGACGATCCAGAGCATGAGCAGGACGGCCCAGGTCACCAGGGCGGCGACGATCTGCGATTCGGTGAGCGCGCTGATGAAGATGCCGATGGCGGTGAACGCCGAGCCCAAGAGGAAGAGGCCCAGGTAGCTGAGGCCGATGCTGCGCCAGTCGACGCCGTTGGGGTCGTTGGCGAAGGCCTGCACCATGTACGGATAGATGGTGGTGAGCGCGAGCGTGATGGTGAGGATGGCCACCGCCGCGAAGAACTTGCCCAGCACGATGGAGAGCGAGGTGATGGGCGTCGTGTAGAGCAGCTCGATGGTCTTCTGCTTCTTCTCTTCGGCGATGAGCCGCATGGTCAAGAACGGCATCACGAAGATGAGCAGCGTGCCCATGTTGAGAAACAGGCCGTGAAAGATGCGGTCCTGGAAGTTGAGCCGGGCGAGCAGCTCTGGATCCTGGACCTTCATGTACTCGAGCGTCGCGATCTCGTAGGCGCCGATGAGGCGCAGGAAGAGATAAGAACCGACGACGACGAAGAGCGTGAACATCACGTACGCGATGGGCGTCGCGAAGTAGATGTTCAGCTCCTTCTTGGCGATGGCTAGGGAGTTGCGCATGGTGGTTAAGCCGAGGTGAGCTTGAGGAAGATTTCCTCGAGCGACAGCGAAGGTCCGGGGTGTCCGTCTGCGGTGAGGGCCGAGGCGTGGGCGCGCTGCAAGCCGTCCAGGGTGTCGTTGGCTACTACCCTGCCGAGCGCGAGCATGATGACGCGCTGGCAGGTGGCCACCACTTCCGGAAGGATGTGCGTCGAGAGGATGATGGTGTGCTGGCCGGCGAGCGACTTGATGAGCTCGCGCACCTCGATGATCTGGCCCGGATCCAAGCCGACCGTCGGCTCGTCGAGGATCAGCACCTCCGGGTTGCCGAGCAGCGCTTGCGCGATGCCGACGCGCTGCCGCTGGCCTTTGGAGAGGTTGCCGATGACGCGGTGGATGTACTTGTCGCAGTTCGTCTTTTCCGCGGCCTGGTCGACGTCGGCGTTGCGCGACTTCGACGGCACGCCCTTGATCTCGGCGACGAAGCGCAGGTACGCGCGCACCGTCATGTCGGTATAGACGGGCGGCGTCTCGGGCAGATACCCGATGCGCTTCTTCACTTCCATGGGCTGCTCGAAGACGTCGAAGCCGGCCACTTTGGCGCTGCCGCTGGTGGGCGGAAGCACGCCGGTGATCATGCGCATGGTGGTGGTCTTGCCAGCTCCGTTGGGGCCGAGAAATCCAACGATCTCGCCCTTTTCGACTTTGAAGCTGACGTCCTGGACTGCCCTGAGGTCGCGGTAGGTTTTGACTAGATGGTTGACTTCGATCACGGTGCACTCCAACTGATTTTCGGGCCCCCCGAGGGGCGGAGAATCTAGAACAAGACAGATATCAGCTCAAGCGTGCAGAAGAACACCGCAGGCCTTTCCAGCCTTCCCGTTCAGGGATCCTACGACTGTTACAGTGCGTCACTCCCAATGAGCCTCTCCGAACCCATCGTGGTGCAGAAATATGGCGGAAGCTCCGTCGCCGACGCGGTGAAGATCGGCCTCGTCGCCGACCGGGTGGCGAGGACGCGCGCGCAGGGCCGCCAGGTCTGCGTGGTGGTGAGCGCCATGGGCGACACCACCGACGAGCTGCTCGCGCTCGCCCGGCAGGTGACGCACGATCCGCACCGCCGCGAGCTGGACATGCTGCTGACCGCGGGCGAGCGCATCTCGATGGCCCTGTTGGGCATGGCGCTGCACGCGCGCGGCGTTCCGGCGGTGAGCTTCACCGGCTCGCAGAGCGGCATCATCACCGACGGGGCGCACACCAACGCGCGCATCTTGGAGGTGCGGCCGGTGCGCATTCTCGAGGAGCTATCGCGGGGCAAGGTGGTGATCGTCGCCGGGTATCAAGGCGTCTCGCGCGAGAAGGAAGTGACCACGCTGGGGCGGGGCGGCAGCGACACCACCGCGGTGGCGTTGGCCGCAGCGCTGGAGGCCGAGGTCTGCGAGATCTGCTCCGACGTCGACGGCGTGTTCACCGCCGACCCGCGCATCGTCTCGGGGGCTCGCAAGCTGTCCGAGCTGTCGCACGACGAGATGCAGGAGCTGGCGCTGGCGGGAGCCAAGGTGTTGAACGCGCAGGCGGTGGAGTTTGCGCGCGACCGCGGCATCACCATCCACGCGCGCAGCACGTTCGGCGCGGGGACCGGCACGCGAGTGGTTGCGCGCTCTCAGCGCGAGCTGCGGGTGAGCGGCGTCGCCCTCGACGGCGAGATCCTGGTGGTGCGCGGGCCCGTGCTTGGGGTGCTGCAGCAGCACGGGGCGTGGCCGCGCGAGACCTGGGACGATCGCAGCATCGTCTCATTGGAGAATGTTCACGCCTTGCCTGCGCTGCTGACGGCTCTGAGCGGAGTGGCCGAAGTCTCCGATGGGCTGGCGCAGGTGTCGGTCGTCGGCACGGGCATCGGCGCCTCCAAAGAGCCGCTCGATCGCGCGCTGGCCGCGCTGGGCGAGGCTCCGCGCGGGGTGCTGGTCTCGCCGCTGCGCCTGGCGTTTTTGCTGCCGCGCGAGACGGCCAAAGATTCGCTGCGCAAGCTGCACGCAGAGTTCATCGAACGGAGCTGAACCCTTGAAAGCCAAGAAGCCCGCGAAGAGCAGCAAGAAGCCGGCCCCGAAGAAGCCGGCGGCCGCGAAGAAGAGCGCTCCCTCCGAGACCGCGCGACTGAAGGCGCGCATTGCCAAGGCGCTGCAGATTCCGCTGGCCCAGGTCGAGCTGCGGGCGCTGCGCGAGCTGGCGGCGACGCTGCCGGAAGAGGCCGCCGCCAAGAAGCCGGCTGCCCCGGCGGCGTCATCGTA
>DATBAA010000937.1:0-11448 GCA_036271755.1 Myxococcales bacterium
CGATCTGCTGCTGCTCGATCTGCACATGCCGGGCATGGATGGCTTCCAGGTTATCGAGCGCATCCGGGCGCGGGAGCACGGCACGGGGCGGCGGCTGTTCGTCGTCGCGCTGACCGCGCGGTCGCGCGCCGAGGACCGCGAACGCTGTCTCGCCGCGGGAATGGACGGCTACCTGGTCAAGCCTTTGAACAGCCTCGCGCTCTGGGCGGAGCTCGAGCGCGTGTCGGGCGCGGACCGTTGGCTGGACGCCGCGGCGATGCTGGCGGCCTGCGGCGGAGAGGCTGCCATCTTGGACTCGCTCAAGGCCTCGCTGCGCACCTGGCTGCCCGAGATCCTCAGGCGGACGCAGGAGTCGGTCCGCCACGGAGACGCGCGGGCGCTGCGGGAGGCGGCCCACAGCCTGCTGGGCGCGGTCGCAACCGTCTCCAGCTCGGCGGCGCGGCTGGCTTCGGCGCTCGAGAATGCCGCGGAGGTGGGCGAGCTGAACAGCGCCGCCGCGCTCGTCGGCGAGCTGGAAAAAGAGGTGGATGTCATCCTCGCGCGCATCGGCGCGGTCACTCTGGAGCGGCTGGCGGCGTTGACCGGGAACCCCGCGCCGTGACTGATGGTGGCAACCCCTTCCGCTAAAGGTCCACTTGGCCGCGCCCGGCGACACACTCTCCCAGACCCAGCAACGCGGTCCGAAGAAAGCAACCGCGGGCGCCGCACCTCTTCCTGGAGCTTGAGTGCGAGCGGCCGCTGGAGGGCCCGGCGCGCCACCGCCTGGCGGAGGTGGACTGCGTTCGATTGGGCCGCGGCCCGCGCCGATCAACCAGCCGCGCCAACGCCCGGGTGCTGGAGCTGAGCGTGCCTGACGGCTGGATGTCCAAGGCGCACGCCGAGCTCGTCCGCGGTCCGGACGGCTGGCTGGTGCGAGACCTGGGCTCGAAGAACGGCTCGTTCCTGGACGGCCTTCGCTTGGAGGCAGAGGCGCAGGTCTCAGACGAATCCAGGCTGCAGCTGGGTCGAACCTTCTTCTGCTTTCGCGCCGAGCTGCCCGCATCGGGGCCAGCCAGCGTGGAGGCGCGCGAGCTGCCGCTGGGTCCAGACGGCCTCGCCACCTTCTCGCAGCCGTTCGGGGAGCTGGTGCAACGGTGCGAAGCCGCTGCCCACGGCCGGGTGACCATTTTGCTGCGGGGAGAGAGCGGCAGCGGCAAAGAGGTGCTGGCTCGCGCGGTCCACGGCTGGTCGGGCAGACCGGGCGCGTTCGTGCCGGTGAACTGCGGCGCCATTCCGCGGCATCTGGTGGAGTCCGAGCTGTTCGGCCATCGCAAGGGCGCCTTCTCGGGAGCAGAGCGCGACCGGCCCGGGCTGGTGCAGGCGTCTTCCGGCGGAACGCTCTTCCTCGACGAGCTGGGCGATCTCCCGCTGGCGTCGCAGGCCGCATTCCTGCGCGTGCTGCAGGAGGGCGAGGTCACGCCGGTGGGAGCATCCCGGGCCGAGCGGATCGATCTGCGGGTGGTGGCCGCCACCCATCGCGATCTCGACCAGATGGTCCGCGACGGGGTCTTCCGGCTGGATCTGCTCTCGCGGCTGCGCGGTGTCGTGCTGGAGCTTTTGCCGCTGCGAGAACGGCTGGAAGACGTCGCGCTGCTCATCCCCGCGCTGCTCCGGCGGCATGCGCCGGCACGCGAAGACGTCAAGCTCTCGCCCGAGGCCGCCGCGCTGCTGTTGGCCTACGACTGGCCGCTCAACGTGCGCGAGCTGGAGCAGGCGCTGGCCGGCGCGCTGGCGCTGTCGGGAAAGGACGCGATCGCGCCCGAGCATCTGCCCGCGGGCGTGCGCGAGGCGCCGGCGGAAGGCCCGCAGCCCTCGCTCTCGGAAGACGAGCTCAAGCATCGGGATGCGCTGGTCCTGCTCCTGCGCCAGCACCAGGGAAACCTCGCCGCGGTGGGGCGCGCGTTGGGCAAGGGGCGCACGCAGGTGGTGCGCTGGGTCGGCCGCTACCGGCTCGATCCGGCGTCGTTCCGTTCCGGCTGATCGCGAGGATATCTTGGACGAGCCCGACAAGATCCCGCAGCCCCTGGCGGACGACGCGACTTCGTCGCGGACCTTCAGCGCCAGCGAGACCCCGAGGCCATCTGCGGCCCCGGCAGAGGATTCGTGGCGCGTGCCGGCCGAGCGGGAAGGGCAGTACACGCGCCTGGAGGAGCTTGGACGCGGCGGACAGTCGGTGGTGCGCCGCGCCCGCGACGAGTTCATCGGCCGCGAGGTGGCCTTCAAGGAGCTGCTGCCCGCGCTGGACGCTTCGAGCGTAAGCGGCAGCGCGGCCTGGACGCGGTTCCTGCGCGAGGCCCGGCTGACCGCGCAGCTCGATCATCCGGGCATCGTCGCCATCCACGAGCTGGGCCAGCGCGCCGACGGCACGCTCTTCTGCAGCCAGAAGCTGGTCCGCGGCGAGACGCTCAAGAAGAAGCTGCAGCGCTGCGGCTCGCTGGACGAGCGGCTGCAGCTCCTGCCGCACCTCATCGACGCCTGCCGGGCGGTGGCCTACGCCCACTCGTGCGGCGTGGTGCATCGCGATCTCAAGCCTTCCAACATCATGGTCGGACCCTTCGGCGAGACGGTGGTGGTGGACTGGGGGTTGGCCAAGCGGCGCGGCGAAAGCGAAGACGCAGTGTCCGCGGCGGCACCCGCCGAGCCCGAGCTCTCCGTCTACGGCGCGGCGCTGGGAACGCCGGCGTACATGAGCCCGGAACAGGCGCGCGGCGCGCTGGCGGAGATCGACGAGCGCAGCGACGTCTTCAGCCTGGGCGCCATCCTCTACGAGCTGCTCACCGCGCGGGCTCCCTTCGCGGGCGAGTCGGTGACGCAGGTCATCGACGAGGTCCGCGCCGGCCGCTTTCCGCGCGTGCTCTCGATCTCTCCCGAGGCGCCCGGAGAGCTGGCAGCAGTGAGCGAGCACGCCCTGGCGCACGCGCCCGCGGACCGTTACGCGTCTGCCCAGGCGCTCTCGCAAGAGCTCTCGGAGTTTCGCGCTGGCGGCAAGGTGACCGCCTACCGCTACGGCGCACGCGAGCTGTTGCGGAAGTTCGTCGCCGGCCACCGCACGCTCGCAGCCGCGGTCGCGGCCGCGCTGGCGGTGCTGCTGGCGTCTTCGCTGGCCATCGGCTGGCAGCTGCACGTGGCGCGCATCAACCTCGCCCAGTCGCTCCTTCTGCGGGCCCGCGCCGCCGAGCAGGGCTCCGACTGGGCCCGCGCCGCCGGCTTCTACGCGGCCTCGCGCATCGAGCACGACTCGCGGGAGTCGCGCTGGGGCTATGCGCTCGCCCGGCAGCGCATGCCGCAAAGGCTCTACTTCCGGCAGGGCGAGCCGCAGTCGATGCTGGACGTGGGCTTCACAGCCTCCGGACGCGGCCTCGTGCTCGGCCTGCAGGACCTCTTCGTCGTCGCTCGTGACCTGTCGAGCGGCCAGGAGGTGTGGCGCTATCGCTTGCCGGCCAAGCCCGACTACTTCACCGCCGCCGATGGGCAAATCATGGCCATCGCGAGCGGACGGCGGCTCTACCTGGACCTCGAAGATGGTCATCTGAAAGCGGCCTTCGAACGCTCGACCGGCCTTCCTTGCAATCATGGGCCGCTGCCGCCGCCGGTGCTGCGGACCGCGGCGGGCATCGTGACCAACGGCGGTGAGGAGAAGCCGCTGGTCTTGAGCTCCGGGGGCGATTTCAAATGCACGGTCTCGAATGACGCGCGGCAAGTCGCTTTCCAGTCGCAGGACGGCGTCGTCCACGTCTGGGATTTAATCGAGCGCAAAGAGCTGGTCAGCAGCCTCATTCCCGATGCCAGCGAGATGGTCTTCACGGCGCACGGGTTGGCCGTGGTCGGCACGCGGGCGCTCCACGTCTTTGGCGGCAACGAAGGCAGCTTCACCGTGGCCATTCCCCGCAGCGGTGGCAACGGCTTGATGAACCTCGATGGCCGGCAGGAGTCCGTTTCGCCGGACGGGCATTTGGTGGTCGTGGGGAGACTCTCGGCCAACCAGGCCGACCTGGTGGACCTGCGCCGCCGCACCGTCGTCTCCTCCTTCAGTTATGCCCCGGGAGTGCACGCTTTCACCTTCTCGCCCACAGGCGACAAGCTGATCGTCTCCGGTCTGCTGCACGGCTCGAGCCTGGCCGCGTGGGATCTGCGTCCGCTCTTGCCGAAGCTCGCGGCCGCCGGCACGCGGGTGATGGCTTTCCAAAGCGCGCAGGAGCGCGGCCGGTTCGCGGTGCTGCTCGATCCGGGCTACCAGGTCTGGAACGCTTCTGGCGAAAAGGTGCTCACCGTCGAGGTGCGCGAGCGCGGCAACACCACCATCTCCGCCGACGGCCGTTGGCTGGGCATCAGCGATAGCAAAGGAGTGGGAATCCTCGAGATCGAGACCGGCAAGATGCTCTGGCAGTTCCCTTGCGCGAGCCTCTGCCTGCGCATGCGCCTGTCGCGGGACGGAAGCCGCATGGTCACCTGGAACCGGAATGCCGTCGAGCTGTGGGACGTGGCGCAGCGCCGGGCGATCTGGCGAGAGACGCAGCGTCAGGGCAGCCAGACCGACGCCCTCGACCTCTCCGAGGACGGTCGAGGCGTGATCTGGACCCGAGGAACCTCGCTCTTCATCCATCGTGAAGGCCAAGCGAGCGACGAGGAGCTCAAGCTCGAGGACGCCGTCAGCGATGCGGCGTTCAGCCGGGACGGCACGCGCATCGCGATCATCAGCCCCTCCGCGCTGGAGCTCTATGAGCGGAGTCCGCTGCGGCGGCTGTGGAAGGTGAGCAACGCTTCTTCAGTCGATCAGGAGGTGCAGTGGTCGGCGGACGACTCCGCCTTGATCATCCTCAACGACTCGCTGGGCACCTCGCTGCTCGACAGCCGCACCGGCGCGCGGTTCGCCAACGTGGCCGTCACCAAGCCAGCGGCATACTCCGCCCAGGAGGTGGTGCTGCCCGACCTGCGCCACCGGCTCTCTCGCGGCGACGGACGCTGGGAATTGTGGGACCTGCCGCCGCCCGACGAAGGCTCTCCGCGCGCGAGCCTCCAGCGCGTGCTCGACGAGGCCGGCCTCGTGCTCTCGGGCTCGGAGCTTTTGGACGCGGAGCCGAACCGCTCGCGCTGAAGGTGTGTCGACACAGGGCTTCGTGTCGCGCTTCGTGTCGATGGAACGTGCGTAGCCGAGGCGCTCCGAGGGAAGGCGCGTGGCACGGCGGCTGCTCTTGTCCGGGTGGGGACCCGGGAGAGCAACCTGATGACGCGCAACTTCCCATCCGTCTTGCAGCAGCCCGCGAGCTGCTGGGGCGAGCCGCTCGATAGTCTCTTCGACGCGCCGCTGGATCTTCTCGAGCGGTTGCGCGTCTCGGTCGCGCTCTGCGCCGCGCTGGGCCGCCTGCACCAGCGCGGCCTCGCGCAGGGAGAGCTCGACCCGGCCCAGGTGTTGGTGAACCTCGCCACCGATCAGGTGTGGCTTCCGCGGGCGCCGGCACAGCCCCACGCGGACGCGCTCGACGATTTGGAGCGCCTGGGCTTCGTGCTGCACGAGCTGTTCACCTGGCGCGTCTCTTCGCGGCTCGCGGAGGTCCCCGCAGCGGTGCAAGCCATCGTCGCGAAGCTCCAGGCCTCCGATCGCGAGTACCGCTACCAGACCGCGATTGGTGTGGAGAGCGACTTGCGCCGGTGCCTCACCATGCTGCAGACGCTGGGCAGGATCGAGCGCTTCCGGTTGGGCGCGCAGGACTGCCCGGAACGTGCGCGCCCGGGGCAGGTGGTCGTCGCACGCTGTGATCGCTACAAGTCTGGCATTCCGCACGCCGTGCTCGCGGACGCTTTTCAGATCCTGCTGCATCGCGCGCTGAACGGCTGCGAGGCCGACGTGACCGGCTGGCGGCAGACCCTTCGCGCGGCGGTGGGCGAGCACGGTCAGCTGATGGTCGATCTCGTCCCTGGCCTCGAGCTCCTCATCGGCCAGAAGCCGCGGCCTTCGCGTCTGCCACCGGCGGAAGCGCGGCAGAGGTTCTCGGCGGTGTTCGGAGCCTTCGCCGCTGCGTTCGCCTGCCCGGAGCGGCCGATGCTGATCGTGCTCGAAGACGGGCAGTGGCTGGACGCGGCCAGCGCCGCGTTCCTGGAGAAATTTACCAGCCCGAGCCTGCGGTTCACGCTCTCGGTCAGCGGGCCTTGGTAGTCAGCGTCGCGCCGTCGTCGGCCACGAAGAAGGCGAGGAAGGCCGCGGGCTCGGTGGCGCTGGCGTTCTCGCTGACGAGGTGCGTGCTGCCGGCCGGCTCGAAGAAGCTCTCGCCCGTGCCGTACACGCGCGCGGCCCCCGTGGCGGAGTTCTCCGAGCGCACCTGGCCCGAGAGCACGTAAGCGAAGACATCGCCAGCGTGCTTGTGCGCCGGAGACTTGCCGCCCGGCGGATACTTCACGCGAAGGACGGTGAGCCGCTTGCCGGGAAGGTCCCCGAGCGCGGCGCTGAAGACGCTTCCCTCGCCGGCGTCTCCAGGACCCGCGGCCGCCAGCGCTCCGGCCGTAACGACGGATGTGGCGACGCAAGCACCCACGACGATGGCGGTCACTGTTCGCTTCTTCATGGCTGGCTCCCTGACTGTGATTCGATCTTCAGCACGATCTTCCCCGGCGGATGCGGCCGCTGGCCCTCCAGCATCTCGTGGGCCATTCGCGCTTCGCTGAGCGGCAGGACGGTGCCCACGCGGGCCCGCAGCAGCCCTTGCTCCAGGAGCGCGCCGATGCGCTGCAGCGCGGCCGTCGTGACCTGCACCAAGATGAACGAAGCGCGCACTCCCTGCTTCTGGGCCAGGGCCGCGTCCGGCTGCGAGACGGCGGTGATCAGCACTCCGCCGCGGCGAATGACCATCAGCGAACGCCGCTGCAGATCTCCGCCCACGGTGTCGATCACCGCATCCACCGGCGCGATCGCTGCTTCGAGATCTTCCGCGTCGACATCCACCGCCTGCTGCGCGCCGAGCGCCCGCGCGGTCTCCAGCTCCGGCCCGCGCACCGCCGCGATCACCTGCGCGCCCAAAAGCTTCGCGAGCTGCACCGCGTAGCTGCCCACGTTGCCGGCCCCGCCGAGGATGAGCACCCGCTGGCCCTTGGCGACGTGCGCGTGATCTTCGAGCATCTGCAGCGCGGTCACCGCCACGACCGGCGCCGAGGCGGCCTCCACCACCGGCACGCCCGCAGGCCGCCGCGCGATCATGGCCGCCTCGGCGAGCGCGTGCTCCGCGTAGGCGCCGGTGAAGCGCGGGTTGGTGACGCCAAACACCGCATCGCCGATCGAGACTCCGCTGACGCCCGGCCCCAACGCCTCTACCGTCCCGGCCAGATCGGAGCCCAGCGTGAGCGGCAACGGCTGCGGCAGCACGCTCTTGCCGGCGCGGATCCAGCCGTCCCAAGGACCGACGCCGGCCGCGCCGACGCGGATGAGCACCTGGCCCTGGCCGGGCTGTGGAACTTCAATGTCCCCGACCTCGATGGCGCCGGGCGGACCGAATTGTTTTACGCGGGCAGCTTTCATGAGCCGCAGTATTGCAGAGCACGTGCCATGCGGCCTTGCGAGCAGCGGGTGCTCGAAGCGCGGGCGCGCTGGCCAAACGCTGGCCGGCCGGCGGCCAACGACTAGCCTTCGTCCTCGTTGGCTTCCACCGAATGAGTGACTTGCAAACCCAATGCGCGCAGCCGCACCCGCATGGTCTGGCGCGAGATGCCCAGCATCCGCGCGGCCTCGGTGTGGTTGCCGCGCGTGAACTCCAGCGCCAGCGTGAGCAGCACGCGATCGACCTCGCTGTGCGTCTGCTCGAAGAGATCGTCCGTCTGCGCCGAGAGCCGCTGGCGCACGAAGGAGGTCAAATCGAACGGGGCGTTCGCGGGTGCCACGCCGTCCGGGTTCAACGCGGGCAAGAACGACGAGAGCAGCACGTTGCCCTTGGCGCGCAGCAGCGCCTGGCGGAGCACGTTCTGCAGCTCGCGGATGTTGCCCGGCCACGCGTGGCTTTGCAGCTTTTGCAGCGCCTCGGGCGCGAGCTCGCGCACCTCGCGCCCCATCTCCGCCGCGAAGATGCCGATGAAGTGCCGCGCCATCTCGGGCAGGTCCCCGAGGCGATCGCGCAGCGGCGGCAGCTGGATGGTGAAGGTGCTGAGCCGGTAATAGAGGTCGGGCCGGAGGTTGCCCGCGGCCGCCTTCAGATCGCGATGGCTCGACGCCAGCACCCGCACGTCCACTTTGACGGTCTCGCTGCCGCCCACGCGCTCGAAGCTGCGCTCTTGCAGCAGCCGCAGCAGCTTGGCCTGCAACAAGAGCGGCATGTCGCCGATCTCGTCGAGCAAGATGGTGCCGCCGTTGCACTGCTCGAACTTGCCGATGCGCCGCCGGTCCGCGCCGGTGAAGGCGCCTTTCTCGTGGCCGAAGAGCTCGCTCTCCAAGAGCTGCTCGGGAATGGCCGCGCAGTTGAGCGCCAGGAACGGCGCCTGCGCGCGGCCGCTGTGCTGGTAGATGGCGCGCGCCACCAGCTCCTTGCCGGTGCCGCTCTCTCCGGTGATCAGCACGGTCACGTCCTGCGCTGCCACGCGCCCGATGGCCTTGTAGACCTCCAGCATCGCGTTGGACGAGCCGTGCATCGCCTCCGCCGCGGGCTCGGCGAGCGCGCCCGGCAGCGCCACCTTCGCGTGCAGCCGCACCACCTCGAGCGCGCTGGCCACCACTCGCTTCAGCTCCGCCAGATCGAGCGGCTTGCGCAAGTAGTCGAAGGCTCCCTGCTTCATCGCGTCGATGGCGGTGTCGGCTGCGTTGGTGGTGGTGACGAAGATGACCGGAATGCGCGCGTCCACCGCCCGGATGCGCTGGTAAACCTCCAGGCCAGACTGGTCGGGCAGCCGCACGTCCAGCAGCACCACGTCGGGCGGATCGCGGCGCACCGCCTCGACGCCCGCCTCGCCGGTGGTCGCGACCTCCACCCGATATTCGGGAGCGCGGAAAGTGAGGCGCACCTGCTCCGGGACGATGCGAGGGTCGTCATCGATCAGCAGCAGGTGCGGCGCTGTCATGAGCTCGCTCCTACCACGCCGCGCAAATCGGGACGCCCGCGCCCGTAGGTCCGAATGCCACCGGGCCGTCTACTTCACCTGAAAAAAAATCGGCGGGCGGCGCCAATGAATTGGCGTTCGGCGGAAAAACTGCACCCACTTCACTCTGAGGCGATGCTGGCAGCGAAGCTGCAAAGCAAGCTCTCGTCCCTTTTTGCGGAGAGCCTCTGACCATGAAGAAATCCCTGCTGCTGATTCCCGCGCTCCTGATGGCGCTGACCTTCACCCGCCCGGCGAAGGCCACCACGGCCGGCGGCACGCTCGTCGTGAGCGCCACCGTGATCAACATCTGCATCATCAGCAGCGCGGTGGTTGCGTTCGGCAACTACAACGGCTCGAACACCAGCACCGCGTCCTTCACGGTGGTCTGCAATCCGGGTTCGTCGCCTTCGTCGGTGACGCTCGGCACCTCGGGCACGCCGTTCGCCATGGCGTTCCTCACCAACGCGATGCCCTATAACGTCACGCAGGGCGCCACCGCCATCAGCCCCGGAGACTCGCTCACGCCGTCGGCCGGCACGCTGAACTACCCCATCAGCCTTGCGGTCTCGTCGGGCTTGAGCCTGCCCATCGGTGTCTACACGCAGACGGTCCCGGTCACCGTTACGTTCTAAAGCCGTCCACGCCGTCGGAGGCGTCTTCGGTGTGCCCGGCACCTGCGCGTAGACCCCGCAGTTTCGGGGGGACCGGTCCCGCGAAGTCGGGCACCGATGCCGGGCGCCAAGCAACCTAGGCTTCCGACGATCGTCGGTCAACGCGGCTTGCGTCACAAAGCTCGTCTGGTGTCGCAAAAGAGGCATGGCAGATGTTGCCACCTGAGCCTCGATCGCGGGTTCGCCGCTCAGGTGATCTCCCGTGTGCACTGAACGCGCGCATGGTCAGCCTCTCTGGATGGGCTACCGTGTTCTACTCGCGGAAGACGACGACGACCTGCGCGAGAGCCTCGCGAGCATCCTGCACAGCGAAGGCTTCCGCGCCCGGTCGTTCAAGACCGGCGGCCAGGCGCTGGCCGCGCTGCGGGATCAGCAGCCCGACGTGGTGCTGCTGGACCTCAACATCCGCGACATGGACGTCGACGAGTTCTTGCGCCAGCAGGCCGGGGACCCGCTCATCTCGATGGTGCCGGTGGTGATCATCACCGGCCGGGCGCCTGCCCGCGTCTTCAGTTCGGTGCGGTCGACGCTGCGGAAACCGTTCGACGTGGGCCAGTTTCTCCGCGCGGTCACCGGAGCCGCGCCAGGTTGAAGATCCTTCACTGGTCAACATTTTGCGGCGCTTCCCGGCCGCACGTGGGGTAGCGTCCAATCAGTGGGCGCACGGATTTTGCTGGTGGACGACGACGAGGAGATCCGCGGAACGCTGGGCGCGGTCCTCCAGTCCGAAGGTTTCGATATCCTCGAAGCGCGCAACGGCTTGCATGCGCTGCAGCAGATGCTTGCCCACCCGCTGCCCGACGTCATCCTCCTCGACATGATGATGCCGCTGATGAGCGGCTTCGAGTTCCTGGACGTGCAGCAGGGTGACCCGCGCATCCGCGACATTCCCGTCATCGCCGTCACCGCCTACGCCAAAGTGGCGGAGGTGAAGGGCGTCTGGGCCCTGGTTCGCAAGCCGTTCGATCTGAACGAGCTCATCTCGGCGCTGCGCGAAGTGCTCGACGCGCGCGTCTGAAGCTGCCAACTTCGCCCGGCGATGGACGAACAGTGGATGGCCGAGGCGCTGGCCGAAGCGCGGCTCGCGGGCGAGGAGGGCGAGGTGCCCATCGGCTCGGTAGTGGTCTTCGAAGGCAAGATCGTCGGCCGGGGCCGCAACGCGCGCGAGCGGCTGTACGATCCGACCGCCCACGCGGAGATCCTCGCCTTGCAAGAGGCCGCGCGCACCTTGCGCCGCTGGAGACTCACCGGCGCCACCCTCTACGCCACGCTGGAGCCCTGCTTCATGTGCGCCGGCGCCCTGGTCAACGCCCGCGTCGACCGCCTGGTCTTCGCCGTCGCGGACCCGAAGGCCGGCGCCGCGGGAAGCCTCGTAGACGTGCCCGGCGACCCTCGCCTGAACCACCGGCTGGAGGTCTCGAGCGGCGTCCTGTCGGCCGACTGCGGCGACCTGCTGCGGTCGTTCTTCCGCGCGCGCCGCAAGTAGCAACCGTCGGCAGCCCACTAGAGAATCGCGCCCCGGGTGGACATCCTCCCGCAGGCGATCTAAAAGGCCCGCCTTCTCAAAAAAGGAAACGTCTTACGCAAGTTCAAGGAGAGGTGGCCGAGCGGCCGAAGGCGCACGCTTGGAAAGCGTGTATACGGCAACGTATCCAGGGTTCGAATCCCTGCCTCTCCGCCAATC